>NZ_JBDYCV010000071.1:0-20936 GCF_040495915.1 Shigella sp. FJ200513
TCGGTGGAGCTGCATGACAAGGTCATCGGGCATTATCTGAACATAAAACACTATCAGTAAGTTGGAGTCATTACCCATTAGTAAACTGGAAAAATAATCCCGACGGCACGCGCAGTCCCTATGAGATGAATGTCACCTATATGAATGCGTTAAGCCGCCGCGAGAGTAGCGATGAAGAACGTTGCACCAGGTTTATCCTTGCCCATGCGATTTTGTTAAGTTTCCCCGGTGTACCCGCGATATATATTCAAAGTATTCTTGGCTCGCGTAATGATTACGCAGGTGTCGAAAAACTCGGATATAACCGTGCGATTAACCGTAAAAAATATCACAGTGAAGAGATAACACGAGAACTGAACGATGAAGCTACATTAAGGCATGCGGTATATCATGAGTTGTCGCGTTTAATTACACTTCGTCGCAGCCATAACGAGTTTCATCCGGATAATAATTTTACCATCGATACGGTTAATTCATCCGTAATGCGTATTCAAAGAAGTAACGCTGATGGTAATTGTCTGACTGGATTGTTTAATGTCAGTAAAAATATTCAGCATGTAAATATTACTGATCTGCATGGTCGGGATCTGATTAGTGAAGTTGATATATTGGGTAATGAAATAACGCTGCGCCCCTGGCAGGTTATGTGGATTAAATAAAAAGGAACATCTCATGATTAAATCAAAAATCGTGCTGTTATCAGCACTGGTTTCCTGCGCCCTGATTTCAGGCTGTAAAGAAGAAAATAAAACCCATGTATCCATCGAATTTATGCATTCTTCGGTGGAGCAGGAGCGTCAGGCAGTTATCAGCAAATTGATTGCCCGTTTTGAAAAAGAAAACCCAGGTATCACCGTTAAACAAGTGCCCGTGGAAGAAGACGCTCATAACACCAAAGTCATCACCCTTTCACGTAGCGGCTCGCTGCCGGAAGTGATCGAAACCAGCCATGACTACGCCAAAGTTATGGATAAAGAGCAGCTTATCGATCGCAAAGCGGTTGCCACGGTCATCAGCAACGTTGGTGAAGGCGCGTTTTACGATGGCGTACTGCGTATTGTGCGTACCGAAGATGGTAGCGCATGGACCGGTGTTCCTGTCAGCGCCTGGATTGGCGGCATCTGGTATCGCAAAGATGTGCTGGCAAAAGCGGGGCTGGAGGAGCCGAAAAACTGGCAACAGCTGCTGGACGTTGCACAGAAACTGAATGACCCGGCGAATAAAAAATACGGTATTGCGCTGCCTACGGCAGAAAGCGTGCTGACGGAACAATCCTTCTCCCAGTTTGCGTTATCCAACTAGGCCAACGTCTTTAACGCCGAAGGCAAAATCACCCTTGATACACTAGAGATGATGCAGGCGCTGACCTATTACCGCGACCTTGCTGCCAACACCATGCCGGGTTCTAACGACATCATGGAAGTGAAAGACGCCTTTATGAACGGCACCGCGCCGATGGCGATTTACTCCACCTATATCCTTCCGGCTGTGATTAAAGAAGGCGACCCGAAAAACGTCGGTTTCGTGGTGCCAACCGAGAAAAACTCTGCGGTCTACGGCATGTTGACCTCGCTGACCATTACCGCCGGACAAAAGACCGAAGCAGCAGAAAAATTTGTCACCTTTATGGAGCAGGCGGACAACATTGCCGACTGGGTGATGATGTCGCCAGGTGCTGCGCTGCCGGTGAATAAAGCGGTTGTCACTACCGCCACCTGGAAAGACAACGACGTTATTAAGGCGCTGGGTGAACTACCGAATCAGCTAATCGGTGAACTGCCAAATATTCAGGTCTTTGGCGCAGTAGGGGATAAAAACTTTACCCGCATGGGCGATGTGACGGGTTCTGGTGTGGTGAGCTCCATGGTGCATAACGTCACCGTGGGTAAAGCCGATCTCCCTGGCACGCTGCAAGCGAGCCAGAAAAAGCTGGATGAACTGATCGAACAGCACTAAACCCAGGACAGGAATCCGCAATGAACAGGCTTTTTTCAGGTCGTTCCGATATGCCGTTTGCGCTGCTGCTTCTCGCGCCCAGCTTATTACTGCTGGGCGGTCTGGTGGCGTGGCCGATGGTGTCGAATATCGAAATCAGTTTTTTACGTCTGCCGCTCAATCCCAACATCGAGTCAACGTTTGTTGGGGTGAGTAACTATGTGCGCATTCTCTCCGATCCCGGCTTCTGGCACTCGCTGTGGATGACGGTCTGGTATACGGCGCTGGTGGTGGCGGGCAGCACCGTGCTCGGGCTGGCCGTGGCGATGTTTTTCAACCGCGAGTTCCGCCTGCGCAAAACCGCGCGTTCGCTGGTGATCCTCTCCTACGTAACGCCGTCCATTTCGCTGGTGTTTGCCTGGAAATACATGTTCAACAACGGCTACGGCATTGTGAACTACCTCGGCGTCGATCTTCTGCATCTCTATGAGCAGGCACCGCTGTGGTTTGATAATCCGGGCAGTAGCTTTGTGCTGGTGGTGCTGTTCGCCATCTGGCGCTACTTCCCGTATGCCTTTATCTCGTTTCTGGCGATTTTGCAGACCATCGACAAATCGCTGTACGAAGCGGCAGAGATGGATGGCGCTAATGCCTGGCAGCGGTTTCGCATCGTCACGCTGCCCGCAATTATGCCGGTCCTGGCGACGGTGGTGACCCTGCGCACCATCTGGATGTTCTACATGTTCGCTGATGTTTATCTGCTGACAACCAAGGTCGATATTCTTGGTGTCTATCTCTACAAAACCGCCTTTGCCTTTAATGACTTAGGGAAAGCGGCGGCGATCTCGGTGGTGCTCTTCATCATTATTTTCGCTGTCATTCTGCTGACCAGGAAACGGGTGAACCTCAATGGCAACAAATAAACGCACGCTCAGTCGTATCGGTTTTTACTGCGGGCTGGCGCTGTTTCTCATCATCACGCTGTTTCCGTTTTTTGTGATGCTGATGACCTCGTTCAAAAGCGCGAAAGAGGCGATATCGCTGCATCCTACGCTGCTGCCGCAACAGTGGACGCTGGAGCATTACGTCGACATTTTTAACCCGATGATTTTCCCGTTTGTCGACTACTTCCGTAACAGCATGGTGGTGTCGGTGGTTTCCTCCGTGGTGGCGGTATTTCTCGGCATTCTCGGAGCTTACGCGCTTTCCCGCCTGCGCTTTAAAGGCCGGATGACCATCAACGCCAGCTTTTACACGGTGTATATGTTCTCTGGCATTTTGCTGGTGGTGCCTCTGTTCAAAATCATCACCGCGCTTGGTATTTACGACACCGAGATGGCGCTGATCATTACCATGGTGACGCAAACCCTGCCCACCGCCGTGTTTATGCTGAAAAGTTACTTCGACACCATCCCTGATGAGATCGAAGAAGCGGCGATGATGGATGGCCTCAACCGTCTGCAAATCATCTTCCGTATCACCGTGCCCCTGGCGATGTCCGGGCTGATATCGGTGTTCGTCTACTGCTTTATGGTGGCGTGGAACGACTATCTGTTTGCGTCGATTTTCCTCTCCAGCGCCAGCAATTTCACCTTACCAGTGGGCCTGAACGCGCTGTTCAGTACGCCTGATTACATCTGGGGACGGATGATGGCGGCCTCGCTGGTGACCGCATTGCCGGTGGTGATTATGTATGCGCTTTTGGAACGTTTTATTAAGAGTGGTTTGACCGCCGGTGGCGTGAAGGGCTAAAGCGGCCAGTTTCTTTACAAGGAGTTTTACATGAAAAAGTTAGTAGCCACAGCACCGCGTGTTGCTGCGCTGGTTGAGTATGAAGATCGGGCGATTTTAGCCAATGAAGTGAAGATCCGCGTGCGTTTCGGCGCACCGAAACACGGAACGGAAGTGGTCGACTTCCGCGCCGCCAGCCCGTTTATCGATGAAGACTTTAACGGCGAGTGGCAGATGTTCACCCCGCGTCCGGCAGATGCGCCGCGCGGCATTGAGTTTGGCAAATTCCAGCTTGGCAACATGGTGGTTGGCGACATTATCGAGTGCGGCAGCGACGTTACAGACTACGCGGTGGGCGACAGCGTATGCGGCTACGGCCCGCTCTCCGAGACGGTCATCATTAACGCAGTGAATAACTACAAGCTGCGCAAAATGCCGCAAGGCAGCTCCTGGAAAAACGCCGTCTGTTACGACCCGGCGCAGTTTGCCATGAGCGGCGTGCGCGATGCCAACGTACGCGTAGGGGATTTTGTCGTGGTGGTAGGGCTTGGCGCGATCGGTCAAATTGCCATCCAACTGGCGAAACGCGCTGGCGCATCGGTGGTAATTGGCGTCGATCCTATCGCCCATCGCTGTGATATTGCCCGTCGCCACGGTGCTGATTTCTGCCTTAACCCCATTGGCACTGACGTAGGCAAAGAGATCAAAACGCTGACCGGCAAGCAGGGGGCTGATGTGATTATCGAAACCAGCGGTTACGCCGACGCGCTGCAATCGGCGCTGCGCGGCCTGGCCTACGGCGGCACCATCTCCTATGTCGCGTTTGCCAAACCATTTGCTGAAGGTTTTAACCTCGGACGCGAAGCGCATTTCAATAACGCCAAAATTGTTTTCTCCCGCGCGTGCAGCGAACCGAACCCGGATTATCCGCGCTGGAGCCGTAAGCGTATTGAAGAAACCTGCTGGGAACTGCTGATGAACGGTTATCTCAATTGCGAAGATTTAATCGACCCGGTAGTGACCTTTGCCAACAGCCCGGAAAGCTACATGCAGTATGTCGATCAGCATCCGGAACAGAGCATCAAAATGGGCGTTACGTTTTAATTCAAAGGAATGAAAAAATGAAAATCGGCACACAGAATCAGGCATTCTTTCCGGAAAATATCCGCGAGAGATTTCGTTATATCAAAGAGATGGGCTTCGATGGTTTTGAGATTGACGGCAAACTGCTGGTCAACAACATCGAAGAAGTCAAAGCGGCGATCAAAGAAACCGGTTTACCAGTGACCACCGCCTGCGGCGGCTATGACGGCTGGATTGGTGACTTTATCGAAGAGCGTCGTCTTAATGGCTTAAAGCAGATCGAACGCATTCTCGAGGCGCTGGCAGAAGTGGGGGGGTTCCGGCAGCGTGGGGCATGTTTACCTTCCGCTTACCGCCGATGACCTCGCCGCGTAGCCTGGACGGCGACCGCAAACTGGTGAGTGATTCCCTGCGCGTACTGGAACAGGTCGCCGCGCGTACCGGAACCGTGGTGTATCTCGAACCGTTAAACCGCTATCAGGATCATATGATCAACACCCTCGCCGATGCTCGTCGTTACATCGTCGAAAACAATCTTAAACATGTGCAGATTATCGGCGATTTCTATCACATGAACATCGAAGAAGATAACCTGGCGCAGGCGCTGCACGACAACCGTGACTTGCTCGGTCATGTGCATATTGCCGATAACCATCGTTACCAGCCGGGCAGTGGCACCCTCGATTTCCACGCGCTGTTTGAACAGCTGCGCGCCGATAACTATCAGGGTTATGTGGTGTATGAAGGGCGTATCCGGGCAGAAGATCCTGCCCAGGCGTACCGTGATTCGTTGGCCTGGTTGCGTACCTGCTAAGAGGTCTTTGTGAAAAGTGCAATGACAAGCTCTCCGCTGCGGGTCGCGATAATAGGCGCGGGCCAGGTGGCGGATAAGGTTCATGCTTCGTACTACTGCACCCGCAACGATCTGGAACTGGTGGCTGTCTGTGACAGCCACCTTTCCCAGGCGCAGGCGCTGGCAGAAAAATACGGGAATGCATCCGTGTGGGACGATCCGCAGGCCATGCTGCTGGCGGTGAAACCTGATGTGGTTAGCGTCGGCTCACCTAACCGTTTTCATTACGAACATACCCTGATGGCACTGGAAGCAGGCTGCCATGTGATGTGCGAAAAACCGCCCGCCATGACGACAGAACAGGCGTGGGAAATGTGCGATACCGCGCGCAAACTGGGCAAGGTGCTGGCCTACGACTTTCACCATCGTTTGCGCTCGATACGCAACAGCTGCGTGAACAGGTGACCAACGGCGTTTTGGGAGAGATTTACGTTACCACCGCCCGCGCCCTGCGTCGCTGCGGCGTTCCCGGCTGGGGTGTCTTTACCAATAAAGAACTGCAGGGTGGTGGCCTGCTGATCGACATCGGCATTCATATGCTGGATGCTGCGATGTATGTGCTGGGCTTTCCGGCGGTGAAAAGCGTGAATGCGCATAGTTTTCAAAAGATCGGCACGCAAAAGAGCTGTGGTCAATTTGGCGAGTGGGATCCGGCAACTTACAGCGTCGAAGATTCGCTGTTTGGCACCATTGAATTTCATAACGGCGGCATTCTGTGGCTGGAAACGTCATTTGCACTCAACATCCGCGAACAGTTGATTATGAACGTCAGCTTTTGTGGTGATAAAGCCGGTGCGACGCTGTTTCCAGCACATATCTACACCGATAACAACGGTGAATTAATGACGCTGATGCAACGGGAAATGGCAGACGACAACCGCCATTTGCGCAGCATGGAAGCCTTTATCAATCACGTACAGGGCAAGCCCGTGATGATAGCCGACGCCGAGCAGGGGTACATCATCCAGCAACTGGTGGCGGCGTTATATCAATCCGCAGAAACAGGGACGCGTGTGGAATTATGACCAGGCCAGTAACGTTATCAGAACCCCATTTCAGCCAGCATACCCTGAACAAGTATGCATCGCTGATGGCGCAGGGGAACGGCTATCTTGGGCTTCGCGCCAGCCATGAAGAAGATTACACGCGCCAGACGCGAGGGATGTATCTGGCGGGGCTGTATCATCGGGCGGGAAAAGGTGAAATCAACGAACTGGTGAATCTGCCTGATATCTTGGGGATGGAGATTGCCATAAATGGTGAGGTTTTCTCGTTATCCCGCGAAGCCTGGCAGCGTGAACTTGACTTTGCCAGTGGAGAATTACGCCGTAGCGTTGTCTGGCGTACCAGCAACGGCGCAGGTTACACCATCGCCAGCCGTCGCTTTGTTTCGGCAGACCAACTGCCGCTCATTGCGCTGGAAATCACTATTATGCCACTGGACGCCGACGCGTCAGTGCTGATTTCAACAGGCATTGACGCCACGCAAACCAACCACGGTCGCCAGCATCTCGACGAAACCCAGGTGCGGGTGTTTGGTCAGCATTTGATGCAGGGGATCTACACCACCCAGGATGGGCGCAGTGATGTGGCCATCAGTTGTTGCTGCCAGGTGAGCGGTGATGTGCAGCAATGCTATACCGCCAAAGAGCGCCGTTTACTGCAACATACCAGTACGCAGCTTCATGCAGGCGAGACAGTGACGTTGCAAAAACTGGTGTGGATCGACTGGCGGGATGACAGGCAAGCTGCTTTAGACGAGTGGGGCAGCGTGTCGCTTCGCCAGCTTGAAATGTGCGCGCAACAGAGTTACGACCAACATCTTGCAGCATCAACAGAAAACTGGCGTCAATGGTGGCAGAAACGCCGTATCACGGTAAATGGCGGCGATGCGCACGATCAGCAAGCGTTAGATTATGCGCTTTATCATCTGCGCATCATGACGCCGGCTCACGGCGAGCGCAGCAGTATTGCGGCAAAAGGCTTAACCGGCGAAGGCTACAAAGGCCACGTTTTCTGGGATACAGAAGTATTTTTGCTGCCGTTCCATCTGTTTAGCGATCCGACGGTTGCCCGAAGTTTACTGCGTTATCGCTGGCACAACTTGCCAGGCGCGCAGGAGAAAGCGCGACGCAACGGCTGGCAGGGCGCGCTATTTCCGTGGGAAAGCGCGCGCAGCGGCGAAGAAGAGACGCCGGAATTTGCCGCCATTAACATTCGCACCGGGCTGCGGCAAAAAGTGGCCTCGGCGCAGGCGGAACATCATCTGGTGGCCGATATCGCCTGGGCGGTTATTCAATACTGGCAGACCACGGGGGATGAAAGTTTCATTGCGCATGAAGGCATGGCGCTACTTCTGGAAACTGCAAAGTTCTGGATTAGCCGCGCGGTGAGGGTTAACGACCGTCTGGAAATTCATGATGTTATTGGGCCAGACGAATATACCGAACATGTCAATAATAACGCCTTCACCAGCTATATGGTGTATTACAACGTCCAGCAGGCGCTGAGTATTGCCCGCCAGTTTGGCTGTAGTGACGACGCGTTTATTCATCGTGCCGAAATGTTCCTTAAAGAACTGCGGCTGCCAGAAATTCAGCCCGACGGTGTTTTGCCGCAGGATGATTCGTTTATGACTAAGCCGGCGATTAATCTGGCGAAATACAAAGCGGCGGCGGGGAAGCAAACCATTCTGCTGGATTATTCACGCGCAGAAGTGAACGAGATGCAGATCCTCAAACAAGCTGATGTGGTGATGCTCAATTACATGCTGCCAGAGCAGTTCTCATCGGCATCGTGTCTTGCCAATCTGCAATTTTATGAACCGCGCACTATTCACGACTCGTCATTAAGTAAAGCAATCCACGGCATTGTTGCTGCACGCTGTGGCCTGCTGACCCAAAGTTATCAGTTCTGGCGCGAGGGGACTGAAATCGATCTTGGTGCTGATCCGCATAGTTGTGATGATGGTATCCATGCTGCCGCAACTGGCGCTATCTGGCTGGGGGCGATTCAGGGTTTTGCCGGGGTGAGCGTGCGTGACGGTGAATTGCATCTAAATCCGGCGTTACTTGAGCAGTGGCAACAGTTGTCTTTCCCTCTGTTCTGGCAGGGCTGCGAATTACAGGTCACTCTCGACGCGCAGCGTATTGCGATTCGAACTTCTGCGCCCGTTTCACTGCGTTTGGACGGTCAGCTTATATCCGTGGCTGAAGAATCTGTTTTCTGTTTGGGTGATTTTATTTTGCCCTTCAATGGGACCGCTACCACGCATCAGGAGGATGAATGAAACTGCAAGGGGTAATTTTCGATCTGGATGGTGTAATCACCGATACCGCGCATCTGCATTTCCAGGCGTGGCAGCAGATTGCCGCTGAAATTGGCATCAGTATTGATGCGCAGTTTAACGAATCTCTAAAAGGGATCAGCCGCGATGAGTCTCTGCGGCGCATTCTGCAACACGGGGGCAAAGAGGGCGACTTTAACCCGCAGGAGCGGGCGCAACTGGCGTATCGCAAAAATCTGCTTTACGTCCACTCACTGCGCGAGCTGACGGTTAATGCTGTGCTGCCCGGTATTCGCAATTTGCTGGCAGAGCTCCGTGCACAGCAGATTCCGGTAGGGCTGGCTTCCGTCTCCCTGAATGCGCCGACGATTTTAGCGGCGCTGGAGCTGCGTGAGTTTTTCACCTTCTGCGCGGATGCTTCCCAACTTAAAAACTCGAAACCGGATCCGGAAATCTTTCTCGCTGCCTGTGCCGGGCTGGGCGTGCCGCCGCAGGCATGTATCGGCATTGAAGATGCGCAGGCGGGCATTGACGCCATTAACGCCAGCGGTATGCGCTCGGTGGGGATCGGTGCGGGCTTAACCGGGGCGCAATTACTGTTGCCCTCAACGGACTCCCTGACCTGGTCGCGGTTATCGGCCTTCTGGCAAAACGTATAGCAAAGGAATCAACATGGCTCAGCTTTCGTTACAACATATTCAAAAAATCTACGATAACCAGGTGCATGTGGTGAAGGACTTCAACCTGGAAATTGCCGATAAAGAGTTCATCGTATTTGTCGGCCCGTCGGGCTGCGGTAAATCGACCACCCTGCGCATGATTGCCGGGCTTGAGGAGATCAGCGGCGGCGATCTGTTGATCGACGGCAAACGAATGAATGACGTTCCAGCCAAAGCACGCAATATCGCGATGGTGTTCCAGAACTACGCGTTGTATCCGCATATGACGGTTTACGACAACATGGCGTTTGGCCTGAAGATGCAAAAAATCGCCAAAGAGGTGATTGATGAGCGGGTGAACTGGGCGGCGCAAATTCTCGGCCTGCGTGAGTACCTGAAACGCAAGCCGGGCGCGCTTTCCGGCGGGCAACGCCAGCGTGTGGCGCTCGGGCGGGCGATTGTGCGCGAAGCGGGCGTGTTTTTAATGGATGAACCGCTCTCTAACCTTGATGCCAAGCTGCGCGTACAAATGCGTGCAGAGATCAGCAAGCTGCATCAGAAACTGAACACCACCATGATCTACGTGACCCACGATCAGACCGAAGCGATGACCATGGCGGCGCGGATTGTGATTATGAAAGACGGGATTGTTCAGCAAGTAGGTGCGCCGAAAACCGTTTATAACCAACCCGCGAATATGTTTGTTGCCGGATTTATTGGATCACCAGCGATGAATTTTATTCGCGGCACGATCGATGGCGATAAATTCGTTACGGAAACGCTTAAATTAACCATTCTCGAAGAGAAATTAGCGGTTCTGAAAACACAGGAAAGTTTGCATAAGCCCATCGTGATGGGAATACGCCCGGAAGATATTCATCCGGACGCGCAAGAGGAAAATAACATTTCCGCCAAAATTAGCGTGGCAGAATTAACCGGTGCGGAATTTATGCTCTACACCACGGTTGGGGGCACGAGTTAGTGGTCCGTGCTGGTGCGTTAAATGATTATCATGCAGGAGAAAATATCACTATTCATTTTGATATGACGAAATGTCATTTCTTTGATGCAGAAACGGAAATAGCAATTCGCTAAATACAGGGGGAAGGCATTCCCCCAGGATAATACAAGGAACAAAAAAAGTTATTACCCTGTACCGCACTGGTGATGTGTGCGGGAATGGCCTGCGCACAGGCCGAGGAAAAGAGCGACTGGCACTTTAATATCGGTGCGATGTACGAAATAGAAAACGTCGAGGGTTATGGCGAAGATATGGATGGGCTGGCGGAGCCTTCAGTCTATTTTAATGCCGCCAACGGGCCGTGGAGAATTGCTCTGGCCTATTATCAGGAAGGGCCGGTAGATTATAGTGCGGGTAAACGTGGAACGAGGTTTGATCGCCCGGAGCTGGAGGTGCATTATCAGTTCCTCGAAAGCGATGATTTCAGTTTCGGCCTGACCGGCGGTTTCCGTAATTATGGTTATCACTACGTTGATGAACCGGGCAAAGACACGGCGAATATGCAGCGCTGGAAAATCGCGCCAGACTGGGATGTGAAACTGACTGATGATTTACGTTTCAACGGTTGGTTGTCGATGTATAAATTTGCCAACGATTTGAACACGACCGGTTACGCTGATACCCGTGTCGAAACGGAAACAGGTCTGCAATATACCTTCAACGAAACGGTTGCTTTGCGAGTGAACTATTATCTCGAGCGCGGCTTCAATATGGACGACAGCCGCAATAACGGTGAGTTTTCCACACAAGAAATTCGCGCCTATTTGCCGCTGACGCTCGGCAACCACTCGGTGACGCCGTATACGCGCATTGGGCTGGATCGCTAGAGTAACTGGGACTGGCAGGATGATATTGAACGTGAAGGCCATGATTTTAACCGTGTGGGTTTATTTTACGGTTATGATTTCCAGAACGGACTTTCCGTTTCGCTGGAATACGCGTTTGAGTGGCAGGATCACGACGAAGGCGACAGCGATAAATTCCATTATGCAGGTGTCGGCGTAAATTACTCGTTCTGATAATGGGCTAAATTGCCGGATGCGGCGCGAGTACTTTATCCGATCTATAAATGTAGGCCGGATAAGATGCGCCAGCATCGCATCCGGCATTCAGGCAAGGTAGCTGGTATTTATTTCAGCGTCATATGCGTGGCAACGGTAATATTCTGTGGTGACGGTTTTCCCGAAATTAAGCGGAATAATAACTCGCAGCTTTGTTGACCTAACTCCTGCGTCGGAACATCGATGCCGCCTGGTGCAGGCGTTAAAATAAACGACAGCGTTTCATTACTATAACCCACCACCGCTAACTGCTGCGGAATAGCAATATTTTTCTCTGCCGCCGCACGATAAATGCTCATTAATTTCAGGCTGTCAGTGGCAAACACTGCCTCAGGCAACGGTGACTGACTTAATAATTGCCGTGCTGCTTGCAGTGCTGTTTCATGGGTATAACCGCCGTCAACAATCCATTTATCACGCACTGCAATATTATGCGCGGACAGACTTTGCTTATAGCCATTAACGCGATCAACCGAAACATGGACATCAAGCGGAGCATGCAGGCAGGCAATATTTTGATGCCCACTTTCAATTAATGCATCGGTCAACGCAATGCTGTCACCAAAATTATCGGTATCGACAGAATAAACATGGGCATATTGACCTTCAACTTTGCCAATTACCACCACCGGAATATCGTATTTATCGAGTTGGGCAAAAAATGACTCATCCGCTGGCGAACTGAGCATAATAATGCCTTTAATCATTTTCTGTTTAATTTTGCTTTCGCATTTTTGCAGATCTTCTGCCGGATTGTGCGACGTTTGTAATATCACGTCGAAACCTTCTTCTTCCGCTTTGGCGGTGATGGCATGCAAAACTTCAGAGAAAAACGGATTACCCGCCGTAGTTTTGGTCGAACGGGTAGAAATCACCATAATGGCATCAAAACCCGAAGAGGTCAGCGCGCGGGCCAGCTTGTTTGGCTGATACTGTAATTCTTCAATGGCCCGTAACACTTTTTCGCGCGCTTCCGGGGAGATATTAGTTTGCTTATTCAGCACGCGTGATACGGTGGATTTTGATACGCCTGCAACCCTGGCAATATCATAAATAGTAGGGGACATAGGTCAGGAACTCCGTCCGAACGTGAATGCTGCACATCTTATGGAGTTCGCCCGTCGATGACAACACGGGCAGTTGATAATCAATGGCCTGGCCCCCACATTCATATCCTTACGAATGATTTTTTTTCTGGTCTTCAGAGCAGCACAGGACAGCAATGAAGCGACTTAAAAATGAACTCAATGCGCTGGTGAATCGGGGTGTCGACAGACATCTGCGCCTCGCTGTAACCGGACTTAGCCGCAGCGGCAAAACAGCGTTTATCACCGCGATGGTTAATCAGTTGCTCAATATTCATGCCGGAGCACGTTTGCCGCTGTTAAGCGCGGTGCGTGAAGAGCGCTTGCTGGGCGTAAAACGCATTCCCCAGCGTGACTTTGGCATTCCGCGCTTCACCTATGATGAAGGACTGGCGCAGTTATATGGTGATCCTCCCGCCTGGCCGACGCCTACGCGCGGCGTCAGTGAAATTCGCCTGGCGTTACGTTTTAAATCGAACGATGCGCTGCTGCGCCACTTTAAGGATACCTCCACGCTGTATCTGGAAATTGTGGATTATCCCGGCGAATGGTTGCTCGACCTGCCGATGCTGGCGCAGGATTACTTAAGCTGGTCGCGCCAGATGACGGGCTTACTCAATGGTCAGCGCGGCGAATGGTCGGCGAAATGGCGAATGATGTGCGAAGGACTTGACCCGCTAGCGCCTGCCGACGAAAACCGTCTGGCAGACATTGCCGCCGTGTGGACCGATTATCTCCACCACTGTAAACAGCAGGGGCTGCACTTTATTCAGCCTGGGCGCTTTGTCTTGCCGGGAGATATGGCAGGTGCGCCCGCGCTGCAATTCTTCCCGTGGCCGGATGTCGATGCCTGGGACGAGTCCAAACTGGCGCAGGCCGATAAGCACACCAATGCCGGAATGCTGCGCGAGCGGTTTAATTATTACTGCGAGAAAGTGGTGAAGGGGTTCTATAAGAATCATTTTCTGCGCTTTGACCGCCAGATTGTGCTGGTGGATTGCCTGCAACCTCTCAACAGTGGGCCACAGGCATTTAATGATATGCGTCTGGCACTGACGCAGCTGATGCAAAGTTTCCACTACGGGCAGCGCACGCTGTTTCGCCGCTTATTCTCGCCGGTTATCGACAAACTGCTGTTTGCCGCGATGAAAGCGGACCATGTAACGGTCGATCAGCACGCCAATATGGTTTCATTACTGCAACAACTGATTCAGGATGCCTGGCAAAATGCGGCGTTTGAAAGGATTAGTATGGATTGCCTGGGGCTGGCCTCGGTGCAGGCGACCACCAGCGGCATTATTGACGTCAACGGCGAGAAAATTCCGGCATTGCGCGGTAACCGGCTCAGCGATGGTGCGCTTCTCACCGTTTACCCCGGTGAAGTTCCTGCGCGTTTGCCCGGTCAGGCGTTCTGGGACAAGCAAGGGTTCCAGTTTGAAGCGTTTCGCCCGCAGGTGATGGATGTCGACAAACCGCTGCCGCATATTCGTCTTGATGCCGCGCTGGAATTTTTAATAGGAGATAAATTGCGATGACCGAACCGTTAAAACCACGTATTGATTTCGACGGTCCGCTGGAGGTCGAACAGAATCCAAAATTCAGGGCGCAGCAGACCTTTGACGAAAATCAGGCGCAAAATTTTGCCCCGGCCACGCTCGACGAAGCGCAGGAAGAAGAGGGGCAAGTCGAAGCGGTAATGGACGCAGCGTTACGTCCGAAACGCAGCCTGTGGCGCAAAATGGTGATGGGCGGGCTGGCTCTGTTTGGCGCAAGCGTTGTCGGGCAGGGTATACAGTGGACAATGAATGCCTGGCAAACCCAGGACTGGGTAGCGCTGGGTGGATGTGCCGCTGGGGCATTGATTATCGGCGCTGGCGTAGGTTCTGTGGTAACAGAGTGGCGGCGCTTATGGCGCTTGCGACAGCGCGCCCATGAACGCGACGAAGCGCGTGATTTATTGCATAGCCACGGCACGGGCAAAGGTCGCGCATTTTGCGAAAAACTGGCGCAGCAGGCGGGTATTGATCAGTCGCATCCGGCGCTGCAACGCTGGTATGCCTCAATCCATGAAACGCAGAACGATCGTGAAGTGGTCAGCCTGTATGCGCATTTGGTCCAGCCAGTTTTAGATGCCCAGGCGCGGCGCGAAATCAGCCGTTCGGCGGCGGAATCAACGTTGATGATTGCGGTCAGCCCGCTGGCGTTGGTCGATATGGCGTTTATCGCCTGGCGCAATCTGCGTTTAATTAATCGCATTGCCACGCTGTATGGCATTGAACTGGGGTATTACAGCCGTTTGCGTCTGTTTAAGCTGGTATTGCTGAATATCGCTTTTGCCGGAGCCAGCGAACTGGTGCGCGAAGTGGGGATGGACTGGATGTCGCAAGATCTCGCTGCTCGTTTGTCTACCCGCGCAGCTCAGGGAATTGGTGCTGGACTTCTGACGGTACGACTCGGGATTAAAGCTATGGAGCTTTGCCGCCCGCTGCCGTGGATTGACGATGACAAACCTCGCCTTGGGGATTTCCGTCGTCAGCTTATCGGTCAGGTGAAAGAAACTCTGCAAAAAGGCAAAACGCCCAGCGAAAAATAATGCAATATCGGGTGCTGACCGGATATCTTTACGCCGAAGTGCCCGTTTTTCCGTCTTTGTGTCAATGATTGTTGACAGAAACCTTCCTGCTATCCAAATAGTGTCATATCATCATATTAATTGTTCTTTTTTCAGGTGAAGGTTCCCATGCGTCTGGAAGTCTTTTGTGAAGACCGACTCGGTCTGACCCGCGAATTACTCGATCTACTCGTGCTAAGAGGCATTGATTTACGCGGTATTGAGATTGATCCCATTGGGCGAATCTACCTCAATTTTGCTGAACTGGAGTTTGAGAGTTTCAGCAGTCTGATGGCCGAAATACGCCGTATTGCAGGTGTTACCGATGTGCGTACTGTCCCGTGGATGCCTTCCGAACGTGAGCATCTGGCGTTGAGCGCGTTACTGGAGGCGTTGCCTGAACCTGTGCTCTCTGTCGATATGAAAAGCAAAGTGGATATGGCGAACCCGGCGAGCTGTCAGCTTTTTGGGCAAAAATTGGATCGCCTGCGCAACCATACCGCCGCACAATTGATTAACGGCTTTAATTTTTTACGTTGGCTGGAAAGCGAACCGCAAGATTCGCATAACGAGCATGTCGTTATTAATGGGCAGAATTTCCTGATGGAGATTACGCCTGTTTATCTTCAGGATGAAAATGATCAACACGTCCTGACCGGTGCGGTGGTGATGTTGCGATCAACGATTCGTATGGGCCGCCAGTTGCAAAATGTCGCCGCCCAGGACGTCAGCGCCTTCAGCCAAATTGTCGCCGTCAGCCCGAAAATGAAGCACGTTGTCGAACAGGCGCAGAAACTGGCGATGCTAAGCGCGCCGCTGCTGATTACGGGTGACACAGGTACAGGTAAAGATCTTTTTGCCTACGCCTGCCATCAGGCAAGCCCCAGAGCGGGCAAACCTTACCTGGCGCTGAATTGCGCGTCTATACCAGAAGATGCGGTCGAGAGTGAACTGTTTGGTCATGCTCCGGAAGGGAAGAAAGGGTTCTTTGAGCAGGCGAACGGTGGTTCGGTGCTGTTGGATGAAATAGGGGAAATGTCACCACGGATGCAGGCGAAATTACTGCGTTTTCTTAATGATGGCACTTTCCGTCGGGTTGGCGAAGACCATGAGGTGCATGTCGATGTGCGGGTGATTTGCGCTACGCAGAAGAATCTGGTCGAACTGGTGCAAAAAGGCGTGTTCCGTGAAGATCTCTATTATCGTCTGAACGTGTTGACGCTCAATCTGCCGCCGCTACGTGACTGTCCGCAGGACATTATGCCGTTAACTGAGCTGTTCGTCGCCCGCTTTGCCGACGAGCAGGGCGTGCCGCGTCCGAAACTGGCCGCTGACCTGAATACTGTACTTACACGTTATGCGTGGCCGGGAAATGTGCGGCAGTTAAAGAACGCTATCTATCGCGCACTGACACAACTGGACGGTTATGAGCTGCGTCCACAGGATATTTTGTTGCCGGATTATGACGCCGCAACGGTAGCCGTGGGCGAAGATGCGATGGAAGGTTCGCTGGACGAAATCACCAGCCGTTTTGAACGCTCGGTATTAACCCAGCTTTATCGCAATTATCCCAGCACGCGCAAACTGGCAAAACGTCTCGGCGTTTCACATACCGCGATTGCCAATAAGTTGCGGGAATATGGTCTGAGTCAGAAGAAGAACGAAGAGTAAGCGCGAATATGCCTGATGGTGCAACACCATCAGGCATATTAACTTATGCTTTCAGTACAGCCAGAGCTGCTTCGTAATCCGGCTCGGTGGTGATTTCATCCACCAGCTGGCTGAAAATCACATTGTCATTTTCGTCAATAACCACAACGGCACGCGCTGCCAGACCTTTCAGTGGGCCATCAGCAATTGCCACACCGTAGGCTTGCAGAAATTCAGCGTTACGGAAAGTGGAGAGGGTGATAACGTTGTTCAGACCTTCTGCGCCGCAGAAACGAGACTGGGCGAACGGCAGATCGGCAGAGATACACAGCACAACGGTGTTGTCGATCTCAGTTGCCAGTTGGTTAAACTTACGTACTGATGCGGCGCAAACACCGGTATCAATACTCGGGAAAATGTTCAGCACTTTGCGTTTACCCGCAAACTGACCGAGGGTGACGTCAGACAGATCTTTTGCCACGAGAGTAAAAGTCTGCGCTTTGCTACCCGCCTGCGGGATGGAATTGGCGACTGTAACCGGGTTGCCCTGGAAATGAACGGTTTGTGACATGATTATCTTTCCTGTTTACATATAGTTAACGTCACACCTAGTTTATGCTAACTGTCAATAACACAGCAAACGCTATTTGCGCTTAATCCGCAGACCACCGCGACAACAAGGAGTAAAGATGAGAATCGTTAAGGTATTTGAGGAAGCCTGGCCCTTACATACCCCGTTTGTGATTGCCCGGGGAAGTCGCAGTGAAGCGCGCGTGGTGGTGGTTGAACTGGAAGAAGAGGGTATTAAAGGCACCGGCGAATGCACGCCGTATCCGCGTTATGGAGAAAGTGATGCCTCGGTAATGGCGCAAATTATGAGCGTCGTGCCGCAATTAGAGAAAGGGCTGACACGGGAGGAGTTGCAAAAAATTCTCCCTGCCGGCGCAGCACGTAATGCGCTGGATTGTGCATTGTGGGATCTCGCGGCGCGAAAACAGCAGCAATCGCTGGCTGATTTGATCGGCATAACGCTTCCCGAGACAGTTATCACTGCACAGACGGTTGTCATCGGTACGCCTGATCAGATGGCCAATAGTGCATCAACACTCTGGCAGGCAGGCGCGAAATTACTGAAAGTGAAGCTGGATAACCATCTTATCAGTGAGCGGATGGTGGCAATTCGCACCGCTGTGCCCGATGCCACGCTGATCGTTGATGCAAATGAATCCTGGCGTGCAGAAGGGTTGGCGGCGCGTTGCCAGCTATTGGCGGATTTAGGCGTTGCGATGCTTGAACAACCGCTTCCTGCGCAGGACGATGCGGCGCTGGAGAATTTTATTCATCCGTTGCCGATTTGTGCTGATGAAAGTTGTCATACTCGTAGCAATCTGAAGGCGCTGAAAGGGCGCTATGAGATGGTTAACATTAAGCTCGATAAAACCGGTGGTCTGACGGAAGCGCTGGCGCTGGCGACTGAAGCGCGTGCACAAGGTTTCAGTCTGATGCTGGGCTGCATGTTGTGTACCTCTCGTGCCATTAGCGCCGCTTTACCGCTGGTGCCGCAGGTCAGTTTCGCCGATCTTGACGGACCGACCTGGCTGGCGGTAGATGTGGAACCGGCGCTTCAGTTCACGACGGGCGAATTGCATCTTTAGGATGCCAGCGCAGCAAGTTTGCCATCGCAAAGAGATATTTTTCGCTGGCTTCGTCGGAGGAGATGGGCGGAAACTCTGCGGTGATGCAATGCAAGTTGAGATCTGCACACCAACTGCCGAAAGAGCCAGGCGTTTCATAACCGACGCTGGTTACCAGAGGCAATTCAAACGACTGGGCCAGCCATTCGCCTAATTCGTTGTGTCTGGGATCTTCAATACAAGCCAGTGGATCGTGGAATGAGACCACCCAGGCAGGTTGAATGCGGTGTATAAGCTGGCACAGCGCCTGGGTTTCAGGTTCGGAGCCAGGTTTGTCACCTGTCAGTAATACGACATCACGTTCTTCAGCGGCGCTGTTCCAGCGATAAACCGTTTCACCTTCCTTCCAGTTCGCCGCCGGAAAGTTTCTGTTTAAATCCACACCATTAGCATTGGCCCGTAACCCCAGCTGGCAGCCGTCAGGATTCACACACAGCACCACATGATGGCGGCGCAAAGAAGGTGTCAAAGTCCGCAGAGCACAGGAGAGCGTGACGACCGAAGAGTTTTCATCACCGTGAGTGCCAGCCAGAATCAAACCACTTTCGCGGCTGGCTGCAGGGGCAGGAAACCAGATTAACGGCGCGCCCAATAATGAACGTCCGTAATGTTCTGTTCCGGGCGGAAATGCGCCGCGTTCGGCGCGTGAGCGGGTTACGGTCATGATCGTCTCTGGTTCAGGAAGTATTACAGGCAGTGTTGTGCAAATTTTGCGGATTATCAAATCCTTTTCTTCAACGCTATGTCATCGATCTTGTATCACTTTTTTGCCGGAAGTTGTTTGCATTTTCATTGATGTGCAGATATTAGAATTGTCGTAATGTTATATACATGGCGTATTTTATTCTTACTGGTTCTACACATGTTAATCGCATCTGATTGATCAGTTCACCTTAATAAGTTTAATAAATCGTACTGCACATAGTACAGTACGATGGTATCTATATAATTGATTTACATGAAGAATGGCTTATCGCCATCAGTCCCGGGTTGATTGATGCCTATATTCTCACCAATGTGTTTCTCAGGTTTATCGATGATATCTGTAATTAATGCTGCGACACTCTTACGTGATACGATCGTACCTTTGAATGGTTCATTGCGAGAGGTAAGCTCATAATCAATAATATCTTCATCAGTCAGCCAGGCAGGGCGAAGAATTGTATATTCCAGTCCAGAAGCCTCAATTGCATCCGCAGCCCTGCGGAATGGTTTTAGGGGTTCACCAATAACTGCATTATTCCATTCGACAAATTTTCCTGGAACTTCATCATAAATACCGAGGGAAAGAACAAAGATCAGACGTTTAACATCACAGGCTTTCATCGCAGCGATCACTGAATTTGCCTGAATATCTAAATCTTCCCCCGTAAGGTTGGCATACACAATATCCTGTCCCTGCATGGCCTGCTTCAGTGCTGCATGATTCAGTACATCCCCCATAATAATCTGGCTATTAGTTGGATAGGGTTTGTGTATTTTTGCTGGCTGACGGGCAAATAAAGTTTGTTTAATAGTTTGTTTATCTGCCAGTTGATTAATCACATGGCGGGCTATCTGACCGCCAGCACCAAGAATCAGTACATTTTTCATAATATTTCTCATGAAACTTATCCCAGATGGGTGTTGAAAAAAGGAATAACTTTTGCCAGCGCCTCCTGAACTGCTTCCGGTTTGTCATATAGTTCATAATGTGAGAAATCGGGTAACGAAACTAACTGACGATCCTGCGAAACCATCGCCCGGCCATAGACTTCCAGTCCATCACGATAAGCACCGAAGGCACCGACTTTTTCACCAACTACTACCATCACCGGCTGGGTCAGTAACACTTCAGTAAATGCGAAGGCATCCCAGGCCAGCGTTTTCTGTGCATGTGAGAACAACATTTTTGTCGCACCTCCCGGTTGTTGCCCGCGTGGTGTTTTATAGTAGTCAGTTGCTTCATAAACATCGCGTTCGGTCAGTCCATGGGCTTTTGCTGCATCCAGGCTGGCGGGAAGTAATTCGTTGATCTGTAATTCTCCACCACGAGCCTCTTTTGCTCGTTGTGACGCCATTGCATTCAATACGCCAATCGGATCATAATTGCTGAAACCTTCCCGAAAAAGACGCCCGATATTAACACCCGTAATACTCACTACAGCTTTAATTCGTTTTTCTGTCAGCGCGGCATTAATGGCATAGCCACCCGTTACTTTATTCGTACCCCTTATAATGGGGTGTTAGCCAGCCAGACCCGGCATGATTACTGCCCCCAGTCGTCC
>NZ_JBDYCV010000072.1:0-20869 GCF_040495915.1 Shigella sp. FJ200513
GTGGTAAAGGAGAGGCCCTGGAAATACCCCACAGCCCCGAAAAAGAGCCAGTCAGTTGCTTAACTGACTGGCATTACGGCACATTGTCGGCGTTTTTTTTCGGACCTTGTGAGTCATTTTGATTAATGGTAGCGTCGCTTGTCAATGTAAGTTGTTGATACATAATATTTATATATGATTAATCAACGGATGATTCACATGAAGAATACTAAATTACTGCTGGCGATTGCGACCTCTGCAGCATTACTGACAGGGTGTCAAAATACCCACGGTATTGATACCAATATGGCTATCAGCTCCGGTTTAAATGCCTATAAAGCAGCAACATTAAGCGATGCCGATGCAAAAGCGATTGCCAATCAGGGCTGTGCCGAAATGGACAGCGGCAATCAAGTCGCAAGTAAATCCAGCAAGTACGGTAAACGTCTGGCAAAAATCGCCAAAGCATTGGGTAACAATATTAATGGCACGCCGGTCAACTATAAGGTTTATATGACCAGCGACGTCAACGCATGGGCGATGGCGAACGGCTGTGTTCGTGTCTACAGTGGCCTGATGGACATGATGAATGACAACGAAATTGAAGGTGTTCTGGGCCATGAACTGGGCCACGTCGCGTTGGGTCACTCGCTGGCTGAAATGAAAGCTTCTTATGCGATCGTTGCCGCACGCGATGCCATTTCAGCTACCAGCGGTGTGGCTTCCCAGCTTTCCCGCTCACAATTGGGTGATATCGCAGAAGGCGCTATTAATGCTAAATACTCCCGTGATAAAGAGTCCGAAGCAGATGATTTCTCTTTTGATCTGTTGAAGAAACGTGGCATCAGCACCCAGGGGCTGGTTGGCAGCTTTGAAAAACTGGCTAGCCTGGATGGCGGTCGCACCCAGTCCATGTTTGACTCTCACCCACCATCAACAGAGCGTGCGCAACACATCCGTGATCGTATCGCCTCTGGTAAGTAAATCATTGTCATCTTTCGGGCTGGTCTTCTGCCAGCCCGCTATAATTGCGCAATAAATCCCCATCTGAATACAGACAAAACTGGTTTTTGCACACAACGTTAACGATTTGTGGCGTCGGCGCGTATAATGCGCGCGGTTATGTTAACGGTACGCCTGTTTTAAGGAGATAAAGATGACGGCAATTGCCCCGGTTATTACCATTGATGGCCCAAGCGGTGCAGGGAAAGGCACCTTGTGTAAGGCTATGGCGGAAGCGTTGCAATGGCATCTGCTGGACTCGGGTGCAATTTATCGCGTACTGGCATTGGCGGCATTACATCACCATGTTGATGTTGCGTCGGAAGATGCGCTGGTACCGCTGGCATCCCATCTGGATGTACGTTTTGTGTCGACCAATGGCAATCTGGAAGTGATCCTCGAAGGGGAAGATGTCAGCGGCGAAATTCGTACTCAGGAAGTGGCGAATGCGGCTTCACAAGTCGCGGCATTCCCACGCGTTCGTGAAGCATTATTGCGTCGCCAACGCGCGTTTCGCGAATTACCAGGTCTGATTGCCGATGGCCGCGACATGGGAACGGTGGTATTCCCTGATGCACCAGTGAAAATTTTCCTTGACGCCTCCTCGGAAGAACGTGCGCATCGCCGCATGCTACAGTTGCAGGAGAAGGGCTTTAGTGTTAACTTCGAGCGCCTTTTGGCCGAGATCAAAGAACGCGACGACCGCGATCGTAACCGAGCGGTAGCGCCACTGGTTCCGGCAGCCGATGCTTTAGTGTTGGATTCCACCACCTTAAGCATTGAGCAATTGATTGAAAAAGCGCTACAATACGCGCGCCAGAAATTGGCTCTCGCATAAGCGACCGAATTTGCAGTACCCCCGTTGCAATGGAATGACAGCGGGTATGTTAAACAACCCCATCCGGCATGGAGCCAGGTGGACGTTAAATATAAACCTGAAGATTAAACATGACTGAATCTTTTGCTCAACTCTTTGAAGAGTCCTTAAAAGAAATCGAAACCCGCCCGGGTTCTATCGTTCGTGGCGTTGTTGTTGCTATCGACAAAGACGTAGTACTGGTTGACGCTGGTCTGAAATCTGAGTCCGCCATCCCGGCTGAGCAGTTCAAAAACGCCCAGGGCGAGCTGGAAATCCAGGTAGGTGACGAAGTTGACGTTGCTCTGGACGCAGTAGAAGACGGCTTCGGTGAAACTCTGCTGTCCCGTGAGAAAGCTAAACGTCACGAAGCCTGGATCACGCTGGAAAAAGCTTACGAAGATGCTGAAACTGTTACCGGTGTTATCAACGGCAAAGTTAAGGGCGGCTTCACTGTTGAGCTGAACGGTATTCGTGCGTTCCTGCCAGGTTCTCTGGTAGACGTTCGTCCGGTGCGTGACACTCTGCACCTGGAAGGCAAAGAGCTTGAATTTAAAGTAATCAAGCTGGATCAGAAGCGCAACAACGTTGTTGTTTCTCGTCGTGCCGTTATCGAATCCGAAAACAGCGCAGAGCGCGATCAGCTGCTGGAAAACCTGCAGGAAGGCATGGAAGTTAAAGGTATCGTTAAGAACCTCACTGACTACGGTGCATTCGTTGATCTGGGCGGCGTTGACGGCCTGCTGCACATCACTGACATGGCCTGGAAACGCGTTAAGCATCCGAGCGAAATCGTCAACGTGGGCGACGAAATCACTGTTAAAGTGCTGAAGTTCGACCGCGAACGTACCCGTGTATCCCTGGGCCTGAAACAGCTGGGCGAAGATCCGTGGGTAGCTATCGCTAAACGTTATCCGGAAGGTACCAAACTGACTGGTCGCGTGACCAACCTGACTGACTACGGCTGCTTCGTTGAAATCGAAGAAGGCGTTGAAGGTCTGGTACACGTTTCCGAAATGGATTGGACCAACAAAAACATCCACCCGTCCAAAGTTGTTAACGTTGGCGATGTAGTGGAAGTTATGGTTCTGGATATCGACGAAGAACGTCGTCGTATCTCCCTGGGTCTGAAACAGTGCAAAGCTAACCCGTGGCAGCAGTTCGCGGAAACCCACAACAAGGGCGACCGTGTTGAAGGTAAAATCAAGTCTATCACTGACTTCGGTATCTTCATCGGCCTGGACGGCGGCATCGACGGCCTGGTTCACCTGTCTGACATCTCCTGGAACGTTGCAGGCGAAGAAGCAGTTCGTGAATACAAAAAAGGCGACGAAATCGCTGCAGTTGTTCTGCAGGTTGACGCAGAACGTGAACGTATCTCCCTGGGCGTTAAACAGCTCGCAGAAGATCCGTTCAACAACTGGGTTGCTCTGAACAAGAAAGGCGCTATCGTAACCGGTAAAGTAACTGCAGTTGACGCTAAAGGCGCAACCGTAGAACTGGCTGACGGCGTTGAAGGTTACCTGCGTGCTTCTGAAGCATCCCGTGACCGCGTTGAAGACGCTACCCTGGTTCTGAGCGTTGGCGACGAAGTTGAAGCTAAATTCACCGGCGTTGATCGTAAAAACCGCGCAATCAGCCTGTCTGTTCGTGCGAAAGACGAAGCTGACGAGAAAGATGCAATCGCAACTGTTAACAAACAGGAAGATGCAAACTTCTCCAACAACGCAATGGCTGAAGCTTTCAAAGCAGCTAAAGGCGAGTAATTCTCTGACTCTTCGGGATTTTTATTCCGAAGTTTGTTGAGTTTACTTGACAGATTGCAGGTTTCGTCCTGTAATCAAGCACTAAGGGCGGCTACGGCCGCCCTTAATCAATGCAGCAACAGCAGCCGCTTAATTTGCCTTTAAGGAACCGGAGGAATCATGACCAAGTCAGAATTGATAGAAAGACTTGCCACCCAGCAATCGCACATTCCCGCCAAGACGGTTGAAGATGCAGTAAAAGAGATGCTGGAGCATATGGCCTCGACTCTTGCGCAGGGCGAGCGTATTGAAATCCGCGGTTTCGGCAGTTTCTCTTTGCACTACCGCGCACCACGTACCGGACGTAATCCGAAGACTGGCGATAAAGTAGAACTGGAAGGAAAATACGTTCCTCACTTTAAACCTGGTAAAGAACTGCGCGATCGCGCCAATATTTACGGTTAAGTTTTTACTCAAACTTGAACGCGAGAAAAGCACCTGTCGGGTGCTTTTTTCAATTCTCTAATCAGGAACTGGAAGCTGCCTCGCAGAGTTTTGAGCAGTTTTCACCCTTTCGTTAAATTCTTCTGAATGTGCCTCGGGGAACGCAAAATTCCCACCAGACAACCGCTCAACAAAGTTGCACACTTTCCATAAACAGGGAGGGGTGCATGAAAATAACGACAGTCGGCGTATGCATAATTTGCGGAATTTTTCCGTTGCTGATTTTGCCCCAATTGCCTAGGACATTAACCCTTGCGTTTCTGACTCTCTTCGCCTGCGTACTGGCATTTATCCCTGTTAAAACCGTCCGTTATATCGCGCTGACGTTGCTGTTTTTCGTTTGGGGCATATTATCAGCAAAGCAAATTTTGTGGGCAGGAGAAACCTTAACTGGCGCGACGCAGGATGCAATTGTTGAGATCACTGCAACTGACGGCATGACCACTCATTACGGTCAAATTACTTATCTACAAGGTCGACGTATATTCCCTGCGCCAGGCCTTGTGCTGTATGGCGAATAACTTCCGCAAGCGGTTTGTGCTGGACAACAATGGTCAATGAAACTCAAAGTTCGTGCAGTTCATGGCCAACTTAATGATGGCGGCTTTGATAGCCAGCGTTATGCCATTGCCCAGCATCAGCCGCTCACCGGCCGTTTTCTGCAGGCAAGTGTCATTGAACCGAATTGTAGCCTGCGTGCACAGTATCTGGCGTCACTACAAACAACGCTGCAACCCTATCCGTGGAATGCGGTTATTCTTGGTTTAGGTATGGGGGAACGGTTATCCGTCCCCAAAGAAATCAAAAATATCATGCGCGATACTGGAACGGCGCATTTAATGGCGATATCGGGATTGCACATCGCTTTTGCGGCGTTGCTGGCTGCCGGACTCATTCGCAGTGGACAAATTTTTCTGCCTGGGCGCTGGATCCACTGGCAAATACCATTAATTGGCGGAATCTGCTGTGCTGCTTTTTATGCCTGGTTGACGGGAATGCAACCTCCTGCATTGCGTACCGTGGTGGCGCTTGCTACGTGGGGAATGCTTAAGTTAAGTGGGCGACAGTGGAGTGGCTGGGATGTATGGATATGTTGTCTGGCGGCAATTTTGCTGATGGATCCTGTTGCCATTCTCTCGCAAAGTTTATGGCTCTCTGCCGCTGCGGTCGCGGCACTGATTTTTTGGTATCAGTGGTTTCCCTGTCCTGAGTGGCAACTGCCGCCGGTATTGCGTGCAGTTGTTTCCCTCATCCATCTGCAACTGGGAATCACACTCCTGCTTATGCCCATGCAAATCGTCATATTTCATGGCATTAGTCTGACCTCGTTTATTGCAAATCTATTTGCAATTCCCTTGGTGACATTTATCACGGTTCCGTTGATCCTCGCCGCGATGGTTGTGCATTTTAGCGGGCCGTTAATCCTGGAACAGGGGTTATGGTTTCTTGCCGACCGGTCTTTGGCTTTACTTTTCTGGGGGTTAAAGAGTTTGCCGGAAGGGTGGATCAACATTGTTGAATGTTGGCAATGGCTATCATTTTCCCCATGGTTCTTACTGGTGGTATGGCGATTAAACGCCTGGCGAACGTTGCCAGCAATGTGTGTGGCTGGAGGCTTGCTGATGTGCTGGCCGCTGTGGCAAAAACCTCGACCTGACGAGTGGCAGCTGTACATGCTTGATGTCGGGCAAGGGCTGGCAATGGTGATAGCCAGAAACGGCAAAGCGATTCTCTATGACACAGGACTGGCCTGAAGGGGATAGTGGGCAACAACTGATTATCCCCTGGCTCCACTGGCATAATCTTGAACCGGAAGGCGTTATTCTGAGCCATGAACATCTGGATCACCGGGGAGGGCTGGATTCAATATTGCATATATGGCCGATGTTATGGATCAGAAGTCCGTTAAACTGGGAACATCATCAGCCCTGTGTGCGTGGCGAAGCGTGGCAGTGGCAAGGATTGCGTTTCAGCGCGCACTGGCCTTTACAAGGTAGCAACGATAAGGGAAATAACCATTCCTGTGTGGTTAAGGTTGATGACGGGACGAATAGCATTCTTCTAACCGGTGATATTGAAGCCCCAGCTGAACAAAAGATGCTAAGCCGTTACTGGCAGCAAGTGCAGGCAACATTGCTTCAGGTACCTCACCATGGCAGTAATACCTCATCATCGTTGCCATTAATTCAGCGAGTGAATGGAAAAGTGGCACTCGCATCGGCATCGCGCTATAACGCATGGCGATTGCCCTCTAACAAAGTTAAGCATCGCTATCAACAGAAAGGATATCAATGGCTTGATACTCCACATCAGGGGCAAGTGACGGTCAATTTTTCAGCACAAGGCTGGCGGATTAGCAGCCTCAGAGAGCAAATTTTACCTCGTTGGTATCATCAGTGGTTTGGCGTGCCAGTGGATAACGGGTAGAATATGCGGCTATTTCAACAAATGCTGGTTTTTTGAATGCATAACGACAAAGATCTCTCTACGTGGCAGACATTCCGCCGACTGTGGCCAACCATTGCGCCTTTCAAAGCGGGTCTGATCGTGGCGGGCGTAGCGTTAATCCTCAACGCAGCCAGCGATACCTTCATGTTATCGCTCCTTAAGCCACTTCTTGATGATGGCTTTGGTAAAACAGATCGCTCCGTGCTGGTGTGGATGCCGCTGGTGGTGATCGGACTGATGATTTTACGTGGTATCACCAGCTATGTCTCCAGCTACTGTATCTCCTGGGTATCAGGAAAGGTGGTAATGACCATGCGTCGCCGCCTGTTTGGTCACATGATGGGAATGCCAGTTTCATTCTTTGACAAACAGTCAACGGGTACGCTGTTGTCACGTATCACCTACGATTCCGAACAGGTTGCTTCTTCTTCTTCCGGCGCACTGATTACTGTTGTGCGTGAAGGTGCGTCGATCATCGGCCTGTTCATCATGATGTTCTATTACAGTTGGCAACTGTCGATCATTTTGATTGTGCTGGCACCGATTGTTTCGATTGCGATTCGCGTAGTATCGAAGCGTTTTCGCAACATCAGTAAAAACATGCAGAACACCATGGGGCAAGTGACCACCAGTGCAGAACAAATGCTGAAGGGCCACAAAGAAGTATTGATTTTCGGTGGTCAGGAAGTGGAAACGAAACGCTTCGATAAAGTCAGTAACCGAATGCGTCTTCAGGGGATGAAAATGGTTTCAGCCTCTTCCATCTCTGATCCGATCATTCAGCTGATCGCCTCTTTGGCGCTGGCGTTTGTTCTGTATGCGGCGAGCTTCCCAAGTGTTATGGATAACCTGACTGCCGGTACGATTACCGTTGTTTTCTCTTCAATGATTGCACTGATGCGTCCGCTGAAATCGCTGACCAACGTTAACGCCCAGTTCCAGCGCGGTATGGCGGCTTGTCAGACGCTGTTTACCATTCTGGACAGTGAGCAGGAGAAAGACGAAGGTAAGCGCGTGATCGAGCGTGCGACTGGCGACGTGGAATTCCGCAATGTCACCTTTACTTATCCGGGACGTGACGTACCCGCATTGCGTAACATCAACCTGAAAATTCCGGCAGGGAAGACGGTTGCTCTGGTTGGACGCTCTGGTTCAGGTAAATCAACCATCGCCAGCCTGATCACGCGTTTTTACGATATTGATGAAGGCGAAATCCTGATGGATGGTCACGATCTGCGCGAGTATACCCTGGCGTCGTTACGTAACCAGGTTGCTCTGGTGTCGCAGAATGTCCATCTGTTTAACGATACGGTTGCTAACAACATTGCTTACGCACGGACTGAACAGTACAGCCGTGAGCAAATTGAAGAAGCGGCGCGGATGGCCTACGCCATGGACTTCATCAATAAGATGGATAACGGTCTCGATACAGTGATTGGTGAAAACGGCGTGCTGCTCTCTGGCGGTCAGCGTCAGCGTATTGCTATCGCTCGAGCCTTGCTGCGTGATAGCCCGATTCTGATTCTGGATGAAGCTACCTCGGCTCTGGATACCGAATCCGAACGTGCGATTCAGGCGGCACTGGATGAGTTGCAGAAAAACCGTACCTCTCTGGTGATTGCCCACCGCTTGTCTACCATTGAAAAGGCAGACGAAATCGTGGTCGTCGAGGATGGTGTCATTGTGGAACGCGGTACGCATAACGATTTGCTTGAGCACCGCGGCGTTTACGCGCAACTTCACAAAATGCAGTTTGGCCAATGATCGAAAAAATCTGGTCTGGTGAATCCCCTTTGTGGCGGCTATTGCTGCCACTCTCCTGGTTGTATGGCCTGGTGAGTGGCGCGATCCGTCTTTGCTATAAACTAAAACTGAAGCGCGCCTGGCGTGCCCCCGTACCGGTTGTCGTGGTTGGTAATCTCACCGCAGGCGGCAACGGAAAAACCCCGGTCGTTGTCTGGCTGGTGGAACAGTTGCAACAGCGCGGTATTCGCGTGGGGGTCGTATCGCGGGGATATGGTGGTAAGGCTGAATCTTATCCGCTGTTATTGTCGGCAGATACCACCACAGCACAGGCGGGTGATGAACCTGTGTTGATTTATCAACGCACTGATGCGCCTGTTGCGGTTTCTCCCGTTCGTTCTGATGCGGTAAAAGCCATTCTGGCGCAACACCCTGATGTGCAGATCATCGTAACCGACGACGGTTTACAGCATTACCGTCTGGCGCGTGATGTGGAAATTGTCGTTATTGATGGTGTGCGTCGCTTTGGCAATGGCTGGTGGTTGCCGGCGGGGCCAATGCGTGAGCGAGCGGGGCGCTTAAAGTCGGTTGATGCGGTAATCGTCAACGGCGGTGTCCCTCGCAGCGGTGAAATCCCCATGCATCTGCTGCCGGGTCAGGCGGTGAATTTACGTACCGGTACGCGTTGTGACGTTGCTCAGCTTGAACATGTAGTGGCGATGGCGGGGATTGGGCATCCGCCGCGCTTTTTTGCCACGCTGAAGATGTGTGGCGTACAACCGGAAAAATGTGTACCGCTGGCCGATCATCAGTCTTTGAACCATGAGGATGTCAGTGCGTTGGTAAGCGCCGGGCAAACGCTGGTAATGACTGAAAAAGATGCGGTGAAATGCCGGGCCTTTGCAGAAGAAAATTGGTGGTATTTGCCTGTAGACGCACAGCTTTCAGGTGATGAACCAGCGAAACTGCTTACGCAACTAACCTCGCTGGCTTCTGGCAACTAGTTACGCCGCGGCAGCGTTCGATTGATGGAGTCATGAATGTCGCTGCCGCACCTCTCCCTTGCTGATGCGCGTAATCTTCACCTTGCCGCACAAGGCCTGTTAAACAAACCCCGCCGTCGAGCGTCGTTGGAGGATATTCCGGCAACGATCTCCCGCATGTCCTTGCTGCAAATCGATACCATCAATATTGTTGCCCGTAGTCCATATCTGGTGCTTTTCAGTCGTCTGGGAAATTATCCTGCCCAGTGGCTGGATGAGTCTCTGGCGCGTGGCGAATTAATGGAATACTGGGCGCATGAAGCCTGCTTTATGCCGCGTAGCGACTTTCGTCTTATTCGCCACCGCATGCTGGCACCTGAAAAAATGGGCTGGAAATACAAAGACGCCTGGATGCAGGAACATGAGGCGGAAATTGCACAGTTAATTCAGCATATTCATGATAAAGGGCCGGTACGTTCAGCCGATTTTGAGCATCCTCGTAAAGGTGCAAGCGGCTGGTGGGAATGGAAGCCGCATAAACGGCATCTGGAAGGTTTATTTACTGCCGGAAAGGTGATGGTGATTGAACGGCGCAACTTCCAGCGCGTTTATGATTTAACCCACCGTGTCATGCCTGACTGGGATGATGAGCGCGATCTCGTTTCGCAAACAGAAGCAGAAATCATCATGCTGGATAACAGTGCGCGTAGCCTGGGAATATTCCGCGAACAGTGGCTGGCAGATTACTATCGGCTGAAACGTCCGGCACTGGCGGCGTGGCGCGAAGCGAGGGCTGAACAGCAGCAAATCATTGCTGTGCATGTTGAAAAATTGGGCAATCTTTGGCTGCATGCTGATTTGCTGCCGCTACTCGAGCGTGCGCTGGCCGGAAAGCTCACTGCAACGCACAGCGCGGTACTTTCGCCTTTTGATCCTGTTGTCTGGGATCGCAAACGCGCAGAGCAGCTTTTTGATTTTAGCTACCGGCTGGAGTGCTATACCCCAGCGCCGAAACGCCAGTATGGCTATTTTGTTCTGCCATTATTACATCGTGGGCAATTAGTTGGGCGAATGGATGCCAAAATGCATCGCCAGACAGGCATCCTTGAAGTTATCTCTCTGTGGTTACAGGAAGGCATTAAACCAACGACAATGCTGCAAAAAGGGTTACGTCAGGCGATTACTGATTTCGCGAGCTGGCAGCAGGCAACGCGGGTGACATTAGGACGCTGCCCGCAAGGTCTCTTTACTGATTGCCGCACTGGCTGGGAAATAGACCCCGTCGCATAAATGATTATGATAAGATTTATGCATTCATAACCCGATCCATCTGGAGGAACTATGGATCATCGTTTGCTTGAAATCATTGCCTGCCCGGTTTGCAACGGAAAACTTTGGTATAACCAGGAAAAACAAGAGCTTATTTGCAAACTGGATAACCTGGCTTTCCCGCTCCGCGATGGCATTCCAGTGTTGCTGGAAACGGAAGCCCGCGTGCTGACTGCTGATGAGAGTAAATCATGAGTTTTGTGGTCATTATTCCCGCGCGCTACGCGTCCACGCGTCTGCCCGGTAAACCATTGGTTGATATTAACGGCAAACCCATGATTGTTCATGTTCTTGAACGCGCGCGTGAATCAGGTGCCGAGCGCATCATCGTGGCAACCGATCATGATGATGTTGCCCGCGCCGTTGAAGCCGCTGGCGGTGAAGTATGTATGACGCGCGCCGATCATCAGTCAGGAACAGAACGTCTGGCGGAAGTTGTCGAAAAATGCGCATTCAGCGACGACACGGTGATCGTTAATGTGCAGGGTGATGAACCGATGATCCCTGCGACAATCATTCGTCAGGTTGCTGATAACCTCGCTCAGCGTCAGGTGGGTATGGCGACTCTGGCGGTGCCAATCCACAATGCGGAAGAAGCGTTTAACCCGAATGCGGTGAAAGTGGTTCTCGACGCTGAAGGGTATGCACTGTACTTCTCACGTGCCACCATTCCTTGGGATCGTGATCGTTTTGCAGAAGGCCTTGAAACCGTTGGCGATAACTTCCTGCGTCATCTTGGTATTTATGGCTACCGTGCAGGCTTTATCCGTCGTTACGTCAACTGGCAGGCAAGTCCGTTAGAACACATCGAAATGTTAGAGCAGCTTCGTGTTCTGTGGTACGGCGAAAAAATCCATGTTGCTGTTGCTCAGGAAGTTCCTGGCACAGGTGTGGATACCCCTGAAGATCTTGAGCGCGTTCGCGCTGAAATGCGCTAATTTCACTTCACGACACTTCAGCCAATTTTGGGAGGAGTGTCGTACCGTTACGATTTTCCTCAATTTTTCTTTTCAACAATTGATCTCATTCAGGTGACATCTTTTATATTGGCGCTCATTATGAAAGCAGTAGCTTTTATGAGGGTAATCTGAATGGAACAGCTGCGTGCCGAATTAAGCCATTTACTGGGCGAAAAACTCAGTCGTATTGAGTGCGTCAATGAAAAAGCGGATACGGCGTTGTGGGCTTTGTATGACAGCCAGGGAAACCCAATGCCGTTAATGGCAAGAAGCTTTAGTACGCCCGGAAAAGCCCGACAACTGGCATGGAAAACCACCATGCTGGCAAGAAGTGGGACTGTCCGTATGCCGACTATTTATGGTGTGATGACGCATGAAGAACACCCCGGCCCTGATGTCCTGCTACTGGAGCGGATGCGTGGTGTTTCGGTGGAGGCACCAGCCCGAACACCAGAACGCTGGGAACAGCTCAAAGACCAAATCGTTGAAGCCTTACTGGCCTGGCACCGTCAGGACAGTCGCGGTTGCGTCGGCGCGGTCGACAATACTCAGGAAAATTTCTGGCCCTCATGGTACCGGCAACATGTTGAAGTGCTATGGACCACGCTCAATCAGTTCAATAACACCGGTCTGACGATGCAGGATAAGCGGATCCTGTTTCGCACTCGCGAATGTCTCCCGGCATTATTTGAAGGCTTTAACGACAATTGTGTGTTGATTCACGGTAACTTCTGTTTACGCAGCATGCTGAAAGATTCGCGCAGCGATCAGTTACTGGCGATGGTCGGGCCGGGACTAATGCTTTGGGCACCGCGAGAATACGAACTGTTCCGACTAATGGATAATTCTCTGGCGGAAGATTTGCTCTGGAGTTACCTGCAACGCGCGCCAGTGGCGGAGTCGTTCATCTGGCGGCGTTGGTTGTATGTGTTATGGGATGAAGTTGCGCAACTGGTTAATACCGGACGATTTAGTCGGCGCAACTTCGATCTGGCATCAAAATCACTCTTGCCGTGGCTCGCCTGACGGACCTTTCAGCCACTGCCAGATGCGGCCAAGCGTTTCATAGCCAACACGATCGCTATGCATCAGCCAGACCGGAGAAGGGATTGCCCGTTCCCACGGATTAAGCGGCGAGTCGATGGCCAACTGATTCGCCGGGGCTGGTAGCGGATTTAACCCTTCCTGCTGAAAAAAGATCATCGCCCGCGGCAGATGTGATGCGGAGGTCACCAGCAGGAAAGGGGCGTCACCAATCGCCTGTTTCACTGCCGCAGCTTCTTCTTCGGTATCTTTTGGCAAATCCAGGGTGATAATTTGCTCGCGCGGTACGCCCAGCGATTGCGCAACTCTGGCACCTACTTCCGCTGTACTCACCGTATTGGTTTTTGCTACGCCTCCCGTGAAGATCAGTTTTGAACCCGGATTTTCGCGCCATAAACGGATACCCTCATTCAGGCGTGGCAGACTGTTATTGATTAAATTAGAGCTCGGTGCCCACTGCGGGTTCCAGGTATAACCACCTCCGAGCACCACGATATAGTCCACTTTTTGCGAATTATTCCATGTCGGATAGGTGCTTTCGATGGGACGCAGCAGGCGGTCGGCTACCGGTTGCAAACTCAATAACAAGAGTGCCAGCCACCCAATGCTAATAAAAATCTTCCCGGTTTTTTGAAAACGGCTAAACCACAGCAGCGCCAGGCCAGCGCCAATAATTAACAACATCAGCGGAAGTGGCAGCAACATATTGCCAATCACTTTTTTCAGTGTAAAAAGCATCCTTTCTGGTTCCTTTTTTAACCATATAGCAAGGGATCGCTAGCGATATTACACCAGACGGGTTCATTCTCGCCGTGGCTGTGACAAAATAGCGTCTTTATCAGAAAACGTCTTAGCCAACCGGTGGAGAAAGCAATGCAGGATCGCAATTTTGATGATATTGCGGAAAAGTTTTCCCGTAACATTTACGGCACCACCAAAGGGCAGCTTCGACAGGCTATTCTGTGGCAGGATCTCGATCGCGTGCTGGCGGAAATGGGCCCGCAAAAACTGCGTGTGCTGGATGCTGGCGGCGGAGAAGGGCAGACCGCAATCAAAATGGCCGAGCGCGGGCATCAGGTTATTTTATGCGATCTTTCTGCGCAGATGATCGACCGCGCAAAACAGGCGGCAGAAGCAAAAGGTGTGAGCGACAACATGCAATTTATACATTGCGCCGCTCAGGATGTTGCTTCGCATTTGGAAACGCCCGTTGATCTGATATTGTTCCATGCGGTGCTCGAGTGGGTGGCCGATCCCCGCAGTGTATTGCAGACCCTGTGGTCAGTGTTGCGTCCAGGCGGAGTGTTGTCGTTAATGTTCTACAATGCGCATGGTTTGTTGATGCATAACATGGTCGCCGGGAATTTTGATTACGTGCAGGCGGGAATGCCGAAAAAGAAAAAACGGACGCTTTCGCCAGATTATCCACGCGACCCGGCGCAGGTTTATCTGTGGCTGGAAGAAGCTGGTTGGCAAATTATGGGTAAGACAGGCGTTCGCGTGTTTCATGATTATCTGCGCGAGAAGTACCAGCAGCGCGACTGCTATGAAGCATTACTTGAATTAGAAACGCGTTATTGCCGTCAGGAACCGTATATTACCCTAGGGCGTTATATTCATGTCACCGCGCGCAAACCGCAGAGCAAGGATAAAGTATGAGTGAATTTTCCCAGACAGTCCCCGAACTGGTTGCCTGGGCCAGAAAAAATGACTTCTCCATCTCGCTGCCGGTAGACCGACTCTCTTTTCTGCTGGCGGTTGCCACGCTGAACGGCGAGCGTCTGGATGGTGAGATGAGTGAAGGCGAGCTGGTGGATGCATTCCGCCATGTGAGTGATGCGTTTGAGAAAACCAGCGAAACCATCGGCGTGCGCGCCAATAACGCGATCAACGACATGGTGCGTCAACGTCTGCTGAACCGCTTTACCAGCGAGCAGGCGGAAGGGAACGCAATTTACCGTCTGACGCCGCTCGGCATCGGCATTACTGACTACTACATCCGTCAGCGCGAGTTTTCTACGCTGCGTCTTTCTATGCAGTTGTCGATTGTGGCGGGTGAGCTCAAACGCGCAGCAGATGCCGCCGAAGAGGGCGGTGATGAATTTCACTGGCACCGTAATGTCTATGCGCCACTGAAATATTCGGTAGCAGAAATTTTCGACAGTATCGACCTGACGCAACGTCTGATGGACGAACAGCAGCAGCAGGTGAAGGACGATATCGCCCAGTTGCTGAACAAAGACTGGCGGGCGGCGATTTCCAGCTGTGAATTGTTGCTTTCGGAAACTTCCGGAACGCTGCGTGAATTGCAGGATACGCTGGAAGCGGCAGGCGACAAATTGCAGGCTAATCTGTTGCGCATTCAGGATGCGACGATGACCCATGACGATCTGCATTTCGTCGATCGTCTGGTGTTCGATCTGCAGAGCAAACTCGATCGTATTATCAGTTGGGGCCAGCAATCCATCGACTTGTGGATTGGCTACGACCGCCACGTACACAAATTTATTCGTACCGCGATCGATATGGATAAAAACCGCGTCTTTGCTCAGCGGTTACGTCAGTCGGTACAAACCTATTTTGATGAGCCGTGGGCGCTAACTTATGCCAATGCCGATCGTCTGCTGGATATGCGTGACGAAGAGATGGCACTGCGCGATGAAGAAGTGACTGGGGAACTTCCTGAGGATCTGGAATACGAAGAGTTTAACGAGATCCGCGAACAGCTGGCGGCGATCATCGAAGAACAACTTGCCGTGTACAAAACCAGACAAGTGCCGCTGGATCTTGGTCTGGTGGTACGCGAATATCTGTCACAGTATCCGCGTGCACGTCACTTTGACGTTGCGCGTATTGTTATTGATCAGGCGGTACGTCTTGGCGTAGCGCAAGCAGATTTCACCGGACTGCCAGCGAAATGGCAGCCGATTAATGATTACGGAGCCAAGGTACAGGCGCATGTCATCGACAAATATTGAACAAGTGATGCCGGTTAAGCTGGCGCAGGCGCTGGCGAATCCGTTATTTCCGGCGCTGGACAGCGCCTTACGTTCAGGCCGCCATATTGGCCTCGACGAACTGGATAATCATGCATTCCTGATGGATTTTCAGGAATATCTGGAAGAGTTTTACGCGCGTTATAACGTTGAGCTTATTCGCGCACCGGAAGGGTTCTTCTATTTACGCCCACGTTCCACCACTCTTATCCCGCGTTCCGTCTTGTCGGAACTGGATATGATGGTCGGGAAAATCCTCTGTTATCTCTATCTCAGCCCGGAACGGCTGGCGAATGAGGGGATTTTCACCCAGCAGGAACTGTACGACGAACTGCTCACCCTGGCCGATGAAGCGAAACTGCTGAAACTGGTGAACAACCGTTCAACCGGTTCAGACGTTGACCGTCAGAAGTTGCAGGAGAAAGTACGTTCTTCGCTCAACCGTCTGCGTCGTTTAGGCATGGTGTGGTTTATGGGCCACGACAGCAGCAAGTTCCGCATTACCGAATCGGTGTTCCGCTTCGGAGCCGATGTGCGTGCTGGCGACGATCCCCGTGAAGCACAGCGTCGCCTGATTCGTGATGGCGAAGCAATGCCGATTGAAAATCATCTGCAACTCAACGATGAAACCGAAGAGAGTCAGCCAGATAGCGGAGAGGAAGAATAATGATTGAACGCGGTAAATTTCGCTCACTGACGCTGATTAACTGGAACGGCTTTTTTGCCCGAACTTTTGACCTTGACGAGCTGGTCACGACGCTTTCCGGCGGTAACGGGGCGGGTAAATCCACCACGATGGCGGCGTTCGTTACGGCGCTGATCCCCGACCTGACCCTGCTGCATTTCCGTAACACTACGGAAGCCGGGGCCACCAGCGGTTCGCGCGATAAAGGTCTGCACGGTAAGCTGAAAGCGGGTGTCTGTTATTCGATGCTCGACACCATTAACTCGCGCCACCAGCGCGTGGTGGTCGGTGTGCGTCTGCAACAGGTTGCCGGACGCGATCGTAAAGTGGATATCAAACCATTTGCCATTCAGGGACTGCCGATGTCGGTGCAGCCGACACAGCTGGTGACCGAAACCCTGAACGAACGCCAGGCGCGCGTGCTGCCGCTTAACGAGCTGAAAGACAAGCTCGAGGCGATGGAAGGCGTGCAGTTTAAACAGTTCAACTCCATTACCGATTACCACTCGCTGATGTTCGATCTGGGCATCATCGCGCGTCGTCTGCGCTCCGCATCTGACCGTAGCAAATTCTATCGTCTGATCGAAGCTTCGCTGTATGGCGGGATCTCCAGTGCCATTACCCGTTCTCTGCGCGACTACCTGTTGCCGGAAAACAGCGGCGTGCGTAAAGCGTTCCAGGACATGGAAGCGGCGCTGCGTGAAAACCGCATGACGCTGGAAGCGATTCGTGTCACCCAGTCGGACCGTGACCTGTTTAAGCATCTGATCAGCGAAGCTACCAACTACGTGGCGGCGGACTACATGCGTCACGCCAACGAGCGCCGTGTCCATCTCGACAAAGCCCTGGAGTTTCGTCGCGAGCTACATACTTCGCGTCAGCAACTGGCGGCTGAGCAGTACAAACACGTCGATATGGCGCGTGAGCTGGCAGAGCACAACGGTGCCGAAGGTGATCTGGAAGCGGATTATCAGGCGGCCAGCGATCACCTGAACCTGGTGCAAACCGCATTGCGTCAGCAGGAGAAGATCGAACGCTACGAAGTGGATCTCGATGAGCTGCAGATCCGTCTGGAAGAGCAAAATGAAGTGGTGGCAGAAGCCATCGAACGCCAGGAAGAGAATGAGGCTCGCGCGGAAGCTGCCGAACTGGAAGTGGACGAGCTGAAAAGCCAGCTTGCTGACTACCAGCAGGCGCTGGACGTCCAGCAAACGCGCGCGATCCAGTATAACCAGGCGATTGCTGCGCTTAATCGTGCCAAAGAACTGTGCCATCTGCCGGACTTAACCGCCGACAGCGCCGCCGAATGGCTGGAAACCTTCCAGGCGAAAGAGCTGGAAGCGACTGAAAAAATGCTCTCTCTTGAGCAGAAAATGAGCATGGCGCAAACCGCGCACAGCCAGTTTGAGCAGGCTTATCAGCTGGTGGTGGCAATCAACGGTCCGCTGGCGCGTAACGAGGCGTGGGATGTCGCTCGCGAACTATTGCGCGAAGGGGTTGATCAGCGTCACCTGGCAGAGCAGGTTCAGCCGTTGCGGATGCGCTTAAGCGAACTGGAACAGCGTCTGCGTGAGCAGCAAGAAGCTGAGCGTCTGCTGGCAGATTTCTGCAAACGTCAGGGCAAGAATTTTGATATTGATGAACTGGAAGCTCTGCATCAGGAGCTGGAAGCACGCATTGCCTCTCTTTCCGATAGCGTATCTAACGCCCGTGAAGAGCGGATGGCACTGCGGCAGGAACAGGAACAGCTGCAGTCTCGCATTCAGAGTTTGATGCAGCGTGCACCGGTTTGGCTGGCAGCGCAAAACAGTCTCAACCAGTTGAGTGAACAGTGCGGCGAAGAGTTCTCCTCCAGCCAGGACGTCACTGAATATCTGCAACAGTTGCTGGAGCGTGAGCGCGAGGCGATTGTTGAACGCGATGAAGTAGGCGCGCGCAAAAACGCCGTCGATGAAGAGATCGAACGTTTAAGCCAGCCTGGCGGCTCTGAAGATCAGCGTCTGAACGCGCTGGCGGAGCGTTTTGGTGGTGTGCTGCTGTCAGAAATTTATGACGACGTTAGCCTGGAAGATGCGCCGTACTTCTCGGCTCTGTATGGCCCGTCACGCCACGCCATCGTGGTGCCAGATCTGTCACAGGTAACCGAACACCTGGAAGGCTTGACCGATTGCCCGGAAGATCTCTATTTGATCGAAGGGGATCCGCAGTCATTCGATGATAGCGTGTTCAGCGTTGATGAGCTGGAAAAAGCGGTGGTGGTGAAAATCGCCGATCGACAGTGGCGTTATTCACGTTTCCCGGAAGTGCCGCTGTTTGGTCGTGCTGCGCGTGAAAGCCGTATTGAAAGCCTCCATGCCGAGCGTGAAGTGCTTTCCGAACGCTTCGCCACGCTCTCCTTTGATGTACAGAAAACCCAGCGTCTGCATCAGGCGTTCAGCCGCTTTATCGGCAGTCATCTGGCGGTGGCGTTTGAGTCTGACCCGGAAGCAGAAATCCGTCAACTGAACAGCCGTCGAGTCGAACTGGAGCGGGCGTTGAGTAATCATGAAAATGATAACCAGCAGCAGCGTATTCAGTTTGAGCAGGCGAAAGAAGGCGTTACGGCGCTGAACCGCATTCTGCCGCGTCTCAACCTGTTGGCTGATGACAGCCTGGCGGATCGCGTCGATGAAATCCGCGAACGTCTGGATGAAGCCCAGGAAGCCGCGCGTTTTGTTCAGCAGTTTGGCAATCAACTGGCGAAACTGGAACCGATCGTTTCGGTATTGCAGAGCGACCCGGAACAGTTCGAACAGTTAAAAGAAGATTACGCGTACTCTCAGCAGATGCAGCGCGATGCCCGTCAGCAAGCGTTTGCCCTGACGGAAGTGGTGCAGCGTCGTGCGCACTTTAGCTATTCTGACTCGGCAGAAATGCTTAGCGGTAACAGCGATCTCAACGAAAAACTGCGTGAACGTCTGGAACAGGCGGAAGCGGAGCGTACCCGCGCTCGCGAAGCGTTGCGCGGTCACGCAGCGCAGTTGAGTCAGTACAACCAGGTGCTGGCTTCGCTGAAAAGTTCTTACGACACCAAAAAAGAGCTACTCAACGATCTGCAACGTGAATTGCAGGATATCGGCGTGCGTGCTGATAGCGGGGCAGAAGAGCGGGCGCGTATTCGCCGTGACGAGCTGCATGCGCAACTGAGCAATAACCGTTCACGCCGCAATCAACTGGAAAAAGCGCTTACCTTCTGCGAAGCGGAGATGGACAACCTGACCCGCAAACTGCGCAAGCTGGAGCGGGATTACTTTGAGATGCGCGAGCAGGTAGTGACCGCCAAAGCGGGCTGGTGTGCGGTGATGCGCATGGTGAAAGATAACGGCGTTGAGCGCCGCTTACACCGTCGTGAGCTGGCTTATCTCTCCGCTGATGATTTGCGTTCCATGTCGGATAAGGCGTTAGGTGCGCTGCGTCTGGCGGTGGCGGATAACGAACATCTGCGCGACGTGCTGCGCATGTCGGAAGATCCGAAACGTCCGGAGCGTAAAATTCAGTTCTTCGTGGCGGTTTATCAGCATCTGCGTGAACGTATTCGTCAGGATATTATTCGTACCGATGATCCGGTGGAAGCTATCGAACAGATGGAGATTGAACTTAGCCGTCTGACCGAAGAATTAACCTCCCGTGAACAGAAACTGGCGATCAGTTCCCGCAGCGTGGCGAACATCATTCGCAAAACCATTCAGCGCGAGCAGAACCGTATCCGTATGCTCAACCAGGGGTTGCAGAACGTATCGTTTGGTCAGGTGAACAGCGTGCGTCTCAACGTGAACGTGCGTGAAACGCACGCCATGCTGCTGGATGTGCTCTCTGAACAGCACGAGCAGCATCAGGATCTGTTTAACAGCAACCGTCTGACCTTCTCGGAAGCGTTGGCGAAATTGTATCAGCGTCTTAATCCGCAGATTGATATGGGGCAGCGCACGCCGCAGACCATTGGCGAAGAACTGCTGGATTACCGCAACTATCTGGAAATGGAAGTTGAGGTTAACCGTGGTTCCGATGGTTGGTTGCGCGCAGAGTCTGGTGCATTGTCGACCGGTGAGGCGATTGGTACCGGTATGTCGATTCTGGTGATGGTGGTACAAAGCTGGGAAGATGAATCTCGCCGCCTGCGCGGTAAAGATATCTCTCCTTGCCGCCTGCTGTTCCTCGATGAAGCAGCGCGACTGGATGCTCGTTCTATCGCCACGCTGTTTGAATTGTGTGAACGTTTGCAAATGCAGCTCATCATCGCAGCGCCGGAAAATATCAGTCCGGAAAAAGGCACCACCTATAAACTGGTACGTAAAGTCTTCCAGAATACCGAACATGTTCACGTCGTCGGCCTGCGAGGATTTGCGCCGCAACTCCCTGAAACGCTTCTAGGAAGAGACGAAGCGCCTTCCCAGGCGAGTTAAAATTAAGGCGGCAGCAATGCCGCCTTTTCTTTTTCCGAAAACTCCGTTTCTGCACTAAAAAAATGGCACATAACGGCGTAATGCCGATCAGTTAAGGATCAGTTGACCGATCCAGTGGCTGTGTAAGAATCCGGAAACGCTCACTTGTTTCCGG
>NZ_JBDYCV010000073.1:0-20850 GCF_040495915.1 Shigella sp. FJ200513
CACGGGAATATCTGCGGCAGCGGGCTTGTAATGGGTTAAGTGATAACAGATGTCTGGAAATATAGGGGCAAATCCAGCGAGTCAGTAGATACTCTACCCTGCTTAAGTGCTACTTTGTGCTATCTTGCATGTAACACAAAGTAGCACTTAGGGAACTGATATGCAGACAGTGAAATTACGGCAACAAGGAGGAGCCATGATCGTTACTATCCCACGAGATCTTGCCATCGATCTTGGCTGGTCACCGGGCACAGAGCTTACCGTGGAGAAAAAAGGCGATAGCGTTAATTTGCGCGCCACAGAGCACAAACCGCGTGGGCGTCTTACCGTCGCGCAGTTGTTGAGCCAAATCGATGAAAGCGAAATTACGGAGCTAAATCAGTCCACAGAAGGATGGGCTGAAGGGAAAAAAGGTAATGAAGCATGGTAAAGGCACGGACGCCACATCGTGGTGAGATCTGGTATTTTAACCCTGATCCGGTTGCCGGGCATGAACTTCAGGGGCCACATTATTGCATTGTGGTAACGGACAAAAAACTCAACAATGTTTTAAAAGTTGCTATGTGCTGCCCGATTTCAACAGGGGCAAATGCAGCACGTTCCACAGGGGTGACGGTGAACGTCCTCCCCCGTGATACGCAAACCGGTAACCTGCATGGCGTTGTACTTTGTCACCAGCTAAAAGCCGTCGATCTTATTGCCCGTGGCGCTAAATTTCATACCGTTGCCGATGAAAAATTGATTAGTGAAGTTATCAGTAAACTGGTGAATTTAATCGACCCACAATAATTAGCTCTCACTTACCACCAACACCCTCTGCTTCAACGCCACCAGCAGGTGACAAAACTCGACCGGATGCGAAATAAACGGCGCATGGGCCGCTTTGGCGAAGATATATGATTCGCTGTGAGGCCAAAGTTTATCCAGCATCGGCACCACTTTGCGCGGCACCAGACCGTCGAGATAGCCATACAATCGCAAAAACGGCATGGACACGTTTTGCAGCGGCTGACGGAGATCGACCGTTTTCAGGATTTCCAGCCCGCCATTAAGCACGTCAACCTCCGGCATCGGTAACGCCAGAACGGTTTTCTTCAACGCCCGCGCATCCTGGCGCGCCGTTTCAGTCCCCATGGTTTGTAACGCCAGGAACCGCTCCACTGTACGCTGAAAATCATCACTGAGTTGCTGCTGAAATCCCGCCAGCACGTCCGGTTTTATCCCCGGCCACTCGTCACGAGCACTAAAACAAGGTGACGACGCCACGGTGACCAGCGCCTGAACACGCTCGGGATGGGTTAACGCAATCTGGCTTGCCACCAGCCCGCCCAGACTCCAGCCTAACCAAATGGCTTTATCAGGTGCCTGTTGCAGCACGGCTTCGGCCATATCAGCAAGTGACAGCGCACCAAATCCCCGGCTACGCCCGAAGCCGGGCAGGTCAACAAGGTGCAGCGTAAAATGCGAGCTAAGTTCCTCGTCAATGCAACGCCACACTTCGGCATTCAGTCCCCATCCGTGCAGCAGCACAAGATGAACATTCCCCTGACCTTTGGTCTGCCACCAGATGTTATTCATCCGCTATTGTTCTCTTTTGACTTACAAGGATGAACATATGCTAACAGTACCGGGATTATGCTGGCTATGCCGAATGCCACTGGCGTTAGGTCATTGGGGGATTTGTTCGGTCTGTTCACGCGCCACCCGCACAGATAAAACGTTATGCCCACAATGTGGATTACCCGCCACACACTCCCATCTTCCCTGCGGTCGCTGCCTGCAAAAACCGCCGCCCTGGCAAAGACTGGTCACGGTTGCCGACTATGCGCCGCCGTTAAGTCCGCTTATCCACCAGCTTAAATTTTCCCGGCGCAGTGAAATCGCCAGCGCCCTGTCACGTCTGTTACTATTGGAAGTCTTACACGCTCGTCGCACCACCGGGTTGCAATTGCCGGATCGCATCATCAGCGTTCCGTTATGGCAGCGGCGTCACTGGCGTCGGGGATTTAATCAGAGCGATTTGCTGTGTCAGCCGTTATCACGCTGGTTGCACTGCCAATGGGATAGCGAAGCCGTCACACGTACACGGGCCACTGCGACCCAGCATTTTCTCAGTGCCCGGCTGCGCAAGCGCAACCTGAAAAATGCCTTTCGTCTTGAATTGCCCGTGCAAGGTCGCCATATGGTGATTGTGGATGATGTCGTTACCACCGGAAGTACCGTCGCAGAGATTGCGCAGTTGCTTTTACGCAATGGTGCGGCGACTGTCCAGGTCTGGTGCCTTTGTCGAACCTTGTAGAGCCTCGATGATGGGCGTATTATAACCAACTAAAATAGTCAACTATTAGGCCATTACTATGATCCGTATTTCCGATGCTGCACAAGCGCACTTTGCCAAACTGCTGGCAAATCAGGAAGAAGGGACACAAATCCGCGTATTTGTGATTAACCCTGGCACGCCTAACGCTGAATGTGGTGTTTCTTATTGTCCGCCGGATGCCGTGGAAGCCACCGACACTGCCCTGAAATTTGACCTGCTGACCGCGTATGTTGATGAGTTAAGCGCACCATACCTGGAAGATGCAGAGATCGACTTTGTTACCGACCAGTTGGGTTCTCAGTTAACGCTGAAAGCCCCGAACGCCAAAATGCGTAAAGTGGCAGACGATGCACCGCTGATGGAGCGCGTGGAGTATATGCTGCAGTCGCAGATCAACCCACAGCTTGCTGGTCACGGTGGTCGCGTTTCGCTGATGGAAATCACCGAAGACGGTTACGCCATTCTGCAATTTGGCGGCGGCTGTAACGGTTGTTCCATGGTCGATGTGACGCTGAAAGAAGGGATCGAGAAGCAGCTGCTGAACGAATTCCCGGAGCTGAAAGGTGTGCGCGATCTCACCGAACACCAGCGCGGCGAACACTCCTACTACTAAGTTATCCCCTCTTTTGTAGATTGCCCGATGCGACGCTAAAGCGTCATTTCGGGCCTACGTTGAACATGTGCCAGACGTTGGCACAGCATTGCTTTGGCAAATCCCTCCCTTCGTTTCCCCGCGATAATATGACCAACCTCTCATAATTTAAATTTACCCCGCTCTGGTGATTCTCAAACGCCAAATGTTACCCGTATCATTCACATGGGTACCAAACATACTCCTGACATCTGACTACAATAATTAGTTTTAGTGGGTATCAGTCGTGGTGCCGCAATATCTCTGTTCCCGATTGGGATAATTAGAGTTTGTCGTCAGAAAATTGACGTTACCCATAACAAATGAAAGACCAGGTAAATCATGCCATTAGTCATTGTTGCTATCGGTGTAATCTTGTTGTTGCTCCTGATGATCCGCTTCAAAATGAACGGCTTCATCGCTCTCGTCCTCGTGGCGCTTGCTGTTGGATTAATGCAAGGAATGCCGCTGGATAAAGTTATTGGCTCCATCAAAGCCGGTGTCGGCGGGACGCTCGGTAGCCTTGCCCTGATCATGGGTTTTGGCGCAATGCTGGGCAAAATGCTGGCAGACTGCGGTGGCGCACAACGTATCGCCACCACGCTGATTGCCAAATTTGGTAAAAAGCACATCCAGTGGGCGGTGGTGTTAACCGGTTTTACCGTTGGTTTTGCCCTGTTCTATGAAGTGGGCTTCGTGCTGATGCTGCCGCTGGTGTTTACCATCGCGGCTTCCGCGAATATTCCATTGCTGTATGTTGGTGTACCAATGGCGGCTGCACTGTCTGTGACCCACGGCTTCCTGCCACCGCATCCGGGCCCGACTGCGATTGCCACCATTTTCAATGCCGATATGGGTAAAACCCTGCTGTACGGTACTATTCTGGCAATCCCGACCGTGATTCTCGCCGGTCCGGTTTACGCTCGCGTGTTGAAAGGTATCGATAAGCCAATCCCGGAAGGTCTCTACAGCGCGAAAACCTTCAGCGAAGAAGAGATGCCGAGCTTTGGCGTCAGCGTCTGGACCTCTCTGGTGCCGGTTGTGCTGATGGCGATGCGTGCGATTGCCGAAATGATCCTGCCGAAAGGTCACGCTTTCCTGCCGGTAGCGGAGTTCCTCGGTGACCCGGTAATGGCAACGCTGATTGCCGTGCTGATTGCGATGTTCACCTTTGGTCTGAACCGTGGTCGTTCAATGGATCAGATTAACGACACGCTGGTTTCTTCCATCAAAATCATTGCGATGATGCTGTTGATCATCGGTGGTGGCGGTGCGTTCAAGCAGGTGCTGGTAGACAGCGGCGTGGACAAATACATTGCTTCCATGATGCACGAAACCAACATTTCTCCGCTGCTGATGGCCTGGTCGATTGCTGCCGTACTGCGTATCGCGCTGGGTTCCGCAACCGTTGCGGCAATCACTGCGGGTGGTATCGCGGCACCGCTGATTGCAACGACGGGTGTTAGCCCAGAGCTGATGGTTATTGCGGTGGGTTCCGGTAGTGTGATTTTCTCTCATGTGAACGATCCGGGCTTCTGGCTGTTCAAAGAGTACTTTAACCTGACTATCGGCGAGACCATCAAATCCTGGTCGATGCTGGAAACCATTATCTCGGTGTGCGGTCTGGTAGGCTGTCTGCTGCTGAATATGGTGATTTGATAACACTGACTGCCGGATGCATCGCATCCGACATCAACCGCACTCTACTTCTTCTTCGCTGCAGCTCTGCGCCGTCTGTCCAAATCCTTCAGCAACTTGTTCACGCCATCATCGGCAAACATCGACTCAAGCGTTGCGGAAAGCTTGCGTCGCCAGTTTTTATACTGGTAACTGGTGCCAGGAATATTCACCGGTTCGGCCATATCCAGCCAGTCTTCCGGCTGTAGTCCTAACAGAGCACTGTTACTGTCGGCAATGTAGCGCTGCAAACCACGGTTCAGCGTCGGCGTCATCGACATCAACGATGCCTTATGCCCGGCACGTTTTGGCAGACAACCATATTTATGCAGTGCATCCAGCAGCCCTTGCTTCGCCAGTTCGCGATCCTGATACAGACCGCGCAGTACCACTTCATCCGGATACAGCCCCAGGGTTTTGCCCAGCGTTAGATCCCCGCTCTCCCAGTAACCACGCAGCGTTGGCAGGTCATGTGTCGCCGCAACCGCCATCGACTGCTCCGGATACGCTTTCGGTGCACGGAACGTCTTCTCGTGGTCGTTTTCGAAATAGAGCACTTTGTAAGAGTACACACCGCTGCTGCGCAGCTTACCAACAATCTCTACCGGTACGGTACCGAGATCTTCACCAATCACCATACAGCGATGACGTTTACTTTCGAGTGCCAGAATCGAGAGCAGATCATCCACCGGATAGTGAACATACGCGCCCTGATCTGCCGTCTCGCCATACGGTATCCACCACAAACGCAGCATCGACATCACATGGTCAATTCGTAATGCGCCGCAGTTTTGCATATTGGCACGCAACAGCTCGATAAACGGTTCATAGGCACGCGCGGTGATGATATGCGGGTCCATTGGCGGTAATCCCCAGTTCTGCCCCAACGGGCCGAGGATATCCGGCGGCGCGCCAACCGATGCTTTCAGGCAATATAGTTCACGGTCACACCAGGTTTCCGCCCCACCTTCCGCTACGCCAACCGCCAGATCACGATACAAGCCAATCGGCATTTCATAGCCCTGGCTTATCTCCCAGCAGGCGGCAAACTGGCTGTAAGCCAGCCACTGCAACCAGAGATAAAAATCGACGTCATCACGATGTTCTTCGCAGAACTGACGCACTTCTGGTGAATCCACGTTCTTATACATCTCTGGCCATGCAGGCCAGCCCCAGCGCATTTCGTCCTCTTTCACTTGCTGGGCATGTAGCGCATCAAAGGCAGCCTGCCAGAACAGGCTGTCGCCCTGCTCTGCAACAAACTGGCGAAACGCGGCCATCTGCTCATCATCACGTTGCGCGAAACCTTTCCACGCCATTCGTAATGCTGTCATTTTTAGGGCGGTAACCGTGGAGTAATCGACCCAGTCGGCATCGCGCGCCTGTTGCAGCGTCTGTTGCGTGGTCGGCAACTGCCACCAGGCCTGAGCCTCTTCGCTAAGATGGAAATCTTCAACGGCGTTAACGTCGATATAAATCACATTCAGCCAACGGCGAGAAGACGGGCTGTATGGGCTGGCGCTCTCCGGATTTGCCGGATAGAGCGCATGAATCGGGTTCAGGCCAATGAACGACCCGCCACGTTTTGCCACATCCACCAGCATCGCTTTGAGATCGCCAAAATCCCCAATACCCCAGTTTTTTTCCGATCGCAGCGTATAAAGCTGAACGCAGGCACCCCACAGCTTTTGTTTATTCAGCAAAGCCTGCGGTTCGTAACAACGTTTCGGGGCGACAATCACCCGGCAATGCGCGCGCTGGTCGTCCTGGGTGAGTGTTAGCGTGTGATAACCTTCCGGCAGCTTCGTCGGTAGATTGAACGCTTTGCCCCCCGTTACATGGCCTTTGTACTGCGTTCCTTCTTCGGTGGTCAGCTGCCAGCTATATTCGCCGCTGCCCTCCACCACCATCGGCATTTTTTTGCCGCTGGTATAAACCATGACATTCGGGACTGGCGTTACCGCCACTTTCGTGGCGGTACGTTGATGCATCGCGTCAAGCAAACGCCGTTTGGTTTCGGCGCTAATCGACTGCGGTTTACCGTGGGCATTGATGTAATTGGGGCTAATCCCCGCCGCCAGCGCGGCATTATCCAGACGTTTGCTTTCCATCGAGCTTCCTTAGCGTTTTGCCTGCCAGATACGAGCCTGATAATCGCGAATAGAGCGATCCGAGCTAAACATACCGCAGCGGGCGGTATTGAGGATCGCCGCGCGAGTCCAGGCCTCCTGGTCGCGGTACAGCACATCCACCTGCTTTTGTGCCTCAACATAGGCTGCGAAATCCGCCATCACCAGATACGGATCGCCGCCCTGTTTGCCGATACTGTGCAGCATCTGGTCGAAGGCATGCTTATCGCCGTCGCTGTATTTACCGCTTTCCAGCTCTTTCAATACTGCGTCCAGCACCTTATCTTTCTTCCGCCATTTCACCGGGTCGTAGCCTTTGGCCAGAATAGCCTTCACTTGTTCCACGGTATGACCAAAAATAAAGATATTTTCTTCACCGACTTTCTCGGCGATTTCAACGTTCGCACCATCCAGCGTACCGACAGTAAGCGCACCATTGAGCGCCAGTTTCATATTGCCGGTACCGGAAGCTTCTTTACCTGCAGTCGAAATTTGTTCGGAGATATCCGCCGCCGGGATCAGTTTTTCCGCCGCCGAAACGCAATAATCCGGCAGGAACACCACCTTCAACTTATCGCCAACCAGTGGATCGTTGTTGATCACGTCAGCCACTTTGTTGATCGCAAAGATAATATTCTTCGCCAGGTAGTAGCCCGGTGCCGCTTTCGCGCCGAAGAGGAAGACGCGCGGTACGCGATCAGCCTGCAGGTTTTCACGAATTTCTTTGTACAACGCCAGAATATGCAGCAGATTCAGGTGCTGGCGTTTGTACTCATGCAGACGTTTGATCTGAATATCGAAAATCGCCTGTGGATTGATCTCAATACCGGTACGAACTTTCACAAACTCCGCCAGACAGACTTTATTCGCCTGCTTGATCTCGCGATATTGCTGACGGAATTTCGCATCATCAGCGAATTTTTCCAGATTGATCAGCTGATCGAGATCGTTAGCCCACTCTTTTTGCAGTGATTTATCCAACAGAGCCGCCAGTGCAGGGTTGCACTGTTTGATCCAGCGACGTGGGGTAATACCGTTGGTAACGTTATGGAATTTGTTCGGCCATAGCTGGTGATATTCCGGGAACAGATCTTTCACCACCAGATCCGAGTGCAGCGCCGCAACACCGTTCACCGCGAAACCGCCAACCACACACAGGTTCGCCATATGCACTTGTTTATCGTGCACCACCGCCAGTTTGGCCCACACTTTTTCATCGCCCGGCCAGGTTTTCTCCACCAGCGTTTTAAAGCGAGTATTAATTTCGTTAATAATCTGCATATGGCGCGGCAGTAAGCCTTTCACCAGTTTCACATCCCAGCGTTCCAGCGCTTCTGGCATCAGGGTATGGTTGGTGTAAGCGAAAGTTTTGCTGGTGATGGCCCAGGCGTCATCCCAGCTCATCTGGTGCTCATCGGTCAGCACGCGCAGCAGTTCTGGAATCGCGATAGTTGGATGGGTATCGTTCAGCTGAATAACTTCGTAATCCGCCAGTTCGTGCAGTTTACGCCCCGCCAGATGATGGCGACGCAAAATATCCGCTACCGAACAGGCACACTGGAAGTATTGCTGCATCAGGCGCAGCTTTTTACCGGCAGTATGGTTGTCGTTTGGATAGAGAACTTTGGTCAGTTTTTCCGCATTGATGCCTTGCTGTTCGGCGCGCAGGAAATCACCGTCGTTAAATTTAGTTAGATCAAACGGATGCGCATGCGTCGCCTGCCACAGACGCAGCGGCTGCGCCACGCCATTACGATAGCCGACAACGGGGAGATCCCACGCTTGACCGGTAATGGTAAACTCCGGCTCCCAGCGTCCGTCTTTCATCACTTTACCGCCAATCCCTACCTGCACATCCAGTGCTTCGTTGTGGCGGAACCACGGGTAGTTACTGCGATGCCAGTCATCCGGCGCTTCAACCTGTTTGCCATCGACAAAAGACTGGCGGAACAAACCATATTGATAGTTCAGACCGTAACCCGTCGCAGACTGACCGACAGTTGCCATTGAGTCGAGGAAGCACGCCGCCAGACGTCCCAGACCACCGTTACCCAGCGCCGGGTCGATCTCTTCTTCCAGCAGGTCAGTCAGGTTGATGTCATAAGCCTTCAACGAATCCTGTACATCCTGATACCAGCCGAGATTCAACAGGTTGTTGCCCGTCAGACGACCAATCAAAAACTCCATTGAGATGTAGTTAACATGTCGCTGATTCGCCACCGGTTTGGCGAATGGCTGAGCACGCAGCATTTCGGCCAGTGCTTCACTCACTGCCAGCCACCACTGGCGAGGAGTCATTTCAGCCGCAGAATTTAAGCCATAACGCTGCCACTGACGTGAAAGCACTTCCTGAAATTGCTTATCGTTAAAAATAGGTTGTGACATAGGAGTTCCACTTTTCTTAGATTTTCAACACAACGTTATCGCTAGTTTGCCAGGCTCGATGTTGACCTTCCTCATCCTGCGGGGGATTAGGCAGGGAGGAGTTGCGGGGATGAGCAAGGAAATGTGATCTCGACCACTTAAAGCTAGTGCAAACCACAGGATTAGCAGCAAATCAATGCCATACAGCGCAGAAAATCTGTATCTAAGTGCAAAAAATGGCCGTTGCGTATTTTCAAAAAGCGGAAGGTAACTCTATAAATTAAGTAAAGGAGTGAAACAGTTTCACAAGTAAAATATCCAGTGTGCTCCATCTCATTCTTAATAGATTTATTAAGATCATCTTTTTAGATGGCACTTTCATCAGGAATGAAGAAGAAACCCTTGCTTAAATGAATCTGATGAACATAAGGGAAACCAGTATTCACGCTGGATCAGCGTCGTTTTAGGTGAGTTGTTAATAAAGATTTGGAATTGTGACACAGTGCAAATTCAGACACATAAAAAAACGTCATCGCTTGCATTAGAAAGGTTTCTGGCCGACCTTATAACCATTAATTACGAAGCGCAAAAAAAATAATATTTCCTCATTTTCCACAGTGAAGTGATTAACTATGCTGATTCCGTCAAAACTAAGTCGTCCGGTTCGACTCGACCATACCGTGGTTCGTGAGCGCCTGCTGGCTAAACTTTCCGGCGCGAACAACTTCCGGCTGGCGCTGATCACGAGTCCTGCGGGCTACGGAAAGACCACCCTCATTTCCCAGTGGGCGGCAGGCAAAAACGATATCGGCTGGTACTCGCTGGATGAAGGTGATAACCAGCAAGAGCGTTTCGCCAGCTATCTCATTGCCGCCGTGCAGCAGGCAACCAACGGTCACTGTGCGATATGTGAGACGATGGAGCAAAAACGGCAATATGCCAGCCTGACGTCACTCTTCGCCCAGCTTTTCATTGAGCTGGCGGAATGGCATAGCCCACTTTATCTGGTCATCGATGACTATCATCTGATCACTAATCCAGTGATCCACGAGTCAATGCGCTTCTTTATTCGCCATCAACCAGAAAATCTCACCCTGGTGGTGTTGTCACGCAACCTTCCGCAACTGGGCATTGCCAATCTGCGTGTTCGTGACCAACTGCTGGAAATTGGCAGTCAGCAACTGGCATTTACCCATCAGGAAGCGAAGCAGTTTTTTGATTGCCGTCTGTCATCGCCGATTGAAGCCGCAGAAAGCAGTCGGATTTGCGATGACGTTTCCGGTTGGGCGACGGCACTATATCTAATCGCCCTCTCCGCCCGGCAGAATACCCACTCAGCCCATAAGTCGGCACGCCGCCTGGCGGGAATCAATGCCAGCCATCTTTCGGATTATCTGGTCGATGAGGTTTTGGATAACGTCGATCTCGCAACGCGCCATTTTCTGTTGAAAAGCGCCATTTTGCGCTCAATGAACGATGCCCTCATCACCCGTGTGACCGGCGAAGAAAACGGGCAAATGCGTCTCGAAGAGATTGAGCGTCAGGGGCTGTTTTTACAGCGGATGGATGATACCGGCGAGTGGTTCTGCTATCACCCGCTGTTTGGCAACTTCCTGCGCCAGCGCTGCCAGTGGGAACTGGCGGCGGAGCTGCCGGAAATCCACCGTGCCGCCGCAGAAAGCTGGATGGCCCAGGGATTTCCCAGCGAAGCGATTCATCATGCGCTGGCGGCAGGCGATGCGCTGATGCTGCGCGATATTCTGCTTAATCACGCCTGGAGTTTGTTCAACCATAGCGAACTGTCGCTGCTGGAAGAGTCGCTTAAGGCCCTGCCGTGGGACAGTTTGCTGGAAAATCCGCAGTTAGTGTTATTGCAGGCGTGGCTAATGCAAAGCCAACATCGCTATGGCGAAGTTAACACCCTGCTAGCCCGTGCTGAACATGAAATCAAGGACATCAGAGAAGGCACCATGCATGCAGAATTTAACGCTCTGCGCGCCCAGGTGGCGATTAACGATGGTAATCAGGATGAAGCGGAACGGCTGGCAAAACTGGCACTGGAAGAGCTGCCGCCGGGCTGGTTCTATAGCCGCATTGTGGCAACCTCGGTGCTGGGTGAAGTGCTGCACTGCAAAGGCGAATTGACCCGCTCACTGGCGCTAGTGCAGCAAACCGAACAGATGGCACGCCAGCACGACGTCTGGCACTACGCCTTATGGAGTTTAATTCAGCAAAGTGAAATTCTGTTTGCCCAAGGGTTCCTGCAAACCGCGTGGGAAACGCAGGAAAAAGCGTTCCAGCTGATCAACGAGCAGCATCTGGAACAGCTGCCAATGCATGAGTTTCTGGTGCGCATCCGAGCACAACTGTTATGGGCCTGGGCACGGCTGGATGAAGCCGAAGCGTCGGCGCGTAGCGGGATTGAAGTCTTGTCGTCTTATCAGCCACAGCAACAGCTTCAGTGCCTGGCAATGTTGATTCAATGCTCGCTGGCCCGTGGTGATTTAGATAACGCCCGTAGCCAGTTGAACCGTCTGGAAAACCTGCTGGGGAATGGCAAATATCACAGCGACTGGATCTCTAACGCCAACAAAGTCCGGGTGATTTACTGGCAAATGACCGGCGATAAAGCCGCCGCTGCCAACTGGTTGCGTCATACGGCTAAACCGGAGTTTGCGAACAACCACTTCCTGCAAGGTCAATGGCGCAACATTGCCCGCGCACAAATCTTGCTGGGCGAGTTTGAACCTGCGGAAATTGTTCTCGAAGAACTCAATGAAAATGCCCGCAGTCTGCGGTTGATGAGCGATCTCAACCGTAACCTGTTGCTGCTTAATCAACTGTACTGGCAGGCCGGACGTAAAAGTGACGCCCAGCGCGTGTTGCTGGACGCATTAAAACTGGCGAATCGCACCGGATTTATCAGTCATTTTGTCATCGAAGGCGAAGCGATGGCGCAACAACTGCGCCAGCTGATTCAACTTAATACGCTGCCGGAACTGGAACAGCATCGCGCGCAGCGTATTCTGCGAGAAATCAATCAACATCATCGGCATAAATTCGCCCATTTCGATGAGAATTTCGTTGAACGTCTGCTAAATCATCCGGAAGTGCCAGAACTAATCCGCACCAGCCCGTTGACCCAACGTGAATGGCAGGTCCTGGGGCTGATCTACTCCGGTTACAGCAATGAACAAATTGCGGGCGAACTGGAAGTGGCGGCAACCACCATCAAGACGCATATCCGCAATCTGTACCAAAAACTCGGCGTCGCCCACCGTCAGGCTGCCGTGCAGCACGCGCAGAAACTGCTGAAGATGATGGGTTATGGGGTGTGAGTTTAGCCGGATAATGCATTGGATCCGGTTTACATCTTTACATCATTCAATACTCACCCGCGTTACGCCATCTGTTTCTATCAAACCAAACCGCACCGGCAAGAAACGCTCCACCACCGCGATATTGGTCAGCAGATGGCATGAAGGATGGGCGACCGTAAATTCTCCCGCGCCCGCCAGCGCCATCGGCAGTACCAGTTGGTCGGCGAGATATTCCCCCACCGCCGCTGGGCTTGCCAGGTAGCGTTTCACCTCTTTCACTAACTGCGCGGCTACCACCTCGGCACTGACGCGCTTTTCACCGACGACGAAAAAGCGTTCAGTGATATTTTCACTTTCGACTTCCAGCGAGACGGTATTACCCGGCCCCTGGTCGCGCGGCAGGTTATGAATATTCTGTTCATGCAGGGAAAAAATCCCCGCCAGTGTAGCGATTTCACGCTCAGCAACATGGCGCGGCACACCAGCTAATAGAACTTCTCCACGCATCTGCACAATGTTCCCGCGCTCGCCAAGTTGCAAGGTGCTAAACGATGCCACGGGCGAGACTTCCGTTGCCACCACACCGCCTCCGGCAGGATAAAAACCGTGACGTAACAGCGTGGTTTGCTGATGAATTCCTATTTTCGCCAGCAGCGGCTCCAGCACCCGGCGGATAAAATCCGCAGGCGGCGCCGACGGGTTATCGGTGCCGCCGCTCACTTCAACACGCGAAGGTCCATCGGCAAACCACAGCGCGGGCAGCACCGTTTGCAGCACCAGCGTACAACTTCCGGCGCTACCGATAGCAAAGCGGTAATCGCCGCCGCGCACGGTGCCAGGCCGGAAGACCAGACGCTGCGATCCCAGCTCCGCGCCTTCCACCGTTGCCCTACAAATTTCCGCAGCCGCTTTTACCGCGGTCAGATGCTGGCGCAGCAGCCCCGGTTTCGCCCGTCCGGCTCGAATGCCAGTGATGGTAAATGGCTGGCCGGTTATCATCGACAGGCTCAGCGCCGAGCGCAGGATCTGCCCGCCGCCTTCGCCCTGTGCGCCATCCAGCGCAATCATCCTTTTCATCATTTATCCTTTTACGCACACCACCTGACGCAGGGTGTAGATAACTTCCACCAGATCGCTTTGTGCCGCCATCACCGCATCAATATCTTTATACGCCATCGGGATTTCGTCGATCACTTCGGCATCTTTACGGCATTCCACATGCGCGGTGGCACGAATTTGGTCTTCCACGCTGAACAGTTTTTTCGCTTTAGTTCGGCTCATTACCCGCCCGGCACCGTGGCTGCACGAACAGAACGACTCTTCATTTCCCAGCCCACGGACGATAAAGCTTTTTGCTCCCATCGAACCGGGAATAATTCCATATTGACCAGCACGCGCAGACACCGCACCTTTACGCGTCACGTAGATCTCTTCACCAAAGAGCTGTTCTTTTTGCACATAGTTGTGGTGACAGTTGATCTCTTCCATCGCCAGCGTTTGTGGCTGTCTGACCGTTTTCTGCGTAATGCTCTGCAACGCCGTTACCACATTTTCCATCATCGCATCGCGGTTAAGGCTGGCGAAAAGCTGCGCCCAGGCCACGGCTCTTAGGTAATCATCAAAGTATTCCGTACCTTCCATAAAGTACGCCAGATCACGCGACGGCAACGTCTCAAGTTGGTCCTGCATCTCTTTTTGCGCCAGATCGATAAAGTAAGTCCCGATGGCGTTACCAATTCCGCGTGAACCGGAGTGCAGCATAATCCACACCTGCTCCGACTCATCAAGGCAGATTTCAATAAAGTGGTTACCCGTTCCCAGCGTTCCCAGGTGTTTATAGTTGTTAGTGTTAAGGAAACGCGGATATTTTTGCGTTAACCACTGATAACCGGCCTCCAGCTCAGCCCATTTCGCATCGACGTTAAAAGGCGGGTTTTCCCATGCGCCTTTATCACGTTTACAACGCCCGGTAGTACGCCCGTGTGGTACGGCCGTTTCAATCGCTTGACGCAGCTCCGCCAGGTTTTCAGGCAGGTCTGCCGCCGTTAACGCGGTACGCAGCGCGTTCATTCCACAGCCAATATCCACGCCCACCGCCGCCGGAATAATCGCCCCTTTGGTCGGGATCACGCTACCAATGGTGGAACCTTTACCCAGGTGTACATCAGGCATTACCGCAATATGTTTGAAAATAAACGGCATCTTCGCCGTATTAATAAGTTGCTGACGCGCATCGGCTTCTACCGGCACGCCTTTGGTCCACATTTTTACCGGGGCATTTTCAGTGGTCAGTAATTCGTAATTCATTTTGTTTTTCTCTTTTCGTTGTTTGCGGTCCTGATAATTGCAACCGTCGTGCCAGAAAATTAAATAAGCAGATTAATTTATTGTTTCTAAAAAGATTATATCTTTATATCCGTAAACGGAGATTTCCCGCAAAGCCGATTTACCGATAATGAAATATCGCCTTTTATAAGGATATCTAAGATGCGTAAAACAGTGGCTTTTGGCTTTGTCGGTACCGTGCTGGATTATGCCGGACGCGGCAGTCAGCGCTGGTCAAAATGGCGTCCGTCACTCTGTATATACCAGCAAGAATCGTTGGTCATCGATCGACTGGAATTATTGCACGATGCCCGCTCGCGCTCGCTATTTGAAACGCTTAAACGCGATATCGCCAGCGTTTCGCCAGAAACAGAAGTGGTGGGCGTTGAGATTGAACTGCATAACCCGTGGGATTTCGAAGAGGTTTACGCCTGCCTGCATGATTTCGCCCGTGGTTACGAGTTTCAGCCAGAAAAAGAAGACTATTTAATTCACATCACCACCGGCACCCACGTCGCGCAGATTTGCTGGTTTCTGCTGGCGGAAGCGCGTTATCTACCCGCCCGGTTGATACAATCTTCAACTCCGCGCAAAAAAGAACAGCCGCGCGGCCCAGGTGAAGTGACGATTATCGATCTCGATTTAAGCCGTTATAACGCCATCGCCAGCCGCTTTGCCGAGGAACGGCAGCAAACGCTCGATTTCCTCAAATCCGGTATTGCCACGCGTAACCCCCACTTCAACCGCATGATTGAGCAGATCGAAAAAGTGGCGATTAAATCCCGCGCGCCGATTCTGCTTAACGGCCCGACCGGCGCAGGTAAGTCATTTCTGGCGCGACGCATCTTCGAGTTAAAACAGGCACGGCATCAGTTTAGCGGCGCGTTTGTGGAAGTGAACTGCGCCACCCTGCGCGGCGATACCGCGATGTCGACGCTGTTTGGTCATGTGAAAGGCGCGTTTACCGGGGCGCGGGAATCTCGTGAAGGATTATTACGCAGCGCCAACGGCGGAATGTTGTTTCTTGATGAGATTGGCGAACTGGGCGCAGACGAACAGGCAATGCTGCTGAAAGCTATTGAAGAGAAAACCTTTTACCCGTTTGGCAGCGATCGCCAGGTGAGCAGTGATTTTCAGCTTATCGCCGGAACGGTGCGCGATTTGCGCCAGCTGGTTGCCGAAGGCAAATTCCGCGAAGATCTGTACGCGCGGATCAATCTCTGGACCTTCACCCTGCCGGGTCTACGCCAGCGCCAGGAAGATATTGAACCGAACCTGGATTATGAAGTGGAGCGCCACGCCACACTCACTGGTGACAGCGTGCGTTTTAACACCGAAGCGCGGCGTGCCTGGCTGGCCTTTGCAACATCTCCCCAGGCAACATGGCGCGGTAACTTTCGCGAACTTTCTGCCAGCGTCACGCGGATGGCCACCTTTGCCACTAGCGGACGCATCACTCTGGACGTGGTGGAAGATGAGATAAACCGTCTGCGCTATAACTGGCAGGAGAGCCGCCCCTCCGCGCTTACGGCGTTGCTGGGCGCAGAGGCAGAAAACATCGATCTCTTCGACCGTATGCAACTGGAACACGTTATCGCTATCTGCCGCCAGGCAAAGTCGCTTTCTGCTGCCGGACGACAGCTTTTTGATGTTTCGCGCCAGGGCAAAGCCAGCGTCAATGACGCGGATCGGCTACGCAAATACCTGGCGCGTTTTGGTCTGACGTGGGAAGCCGTGCAGGATCAGCACAGCTCCAGTTGAATATGGTGGTCCGTCAGCACCTGCATCACGCTTACTGGCGGCGGGGCGTCGGTGTAGACGGCATCAACCATGCTGATGCTCCCCATATTGACCATCGCATTACGGCCAAATTTTGAATGGTCAACCACCAGCATAACGTGGCGCGAGTTCTCAATAATGGCGCGCTTGGTACGAACTTCGTGGTAATCGAACTCCAGCAGCGAGCCGTCGCTGTCGATGCCGCTGATCCCCAGAATGCCGAAATCAAGGCGGAACTGGGAGATAAAATCGAGCGTCGCTTCGCCAATGATCCCGCCATCGCGGCTACGTAATTCGCCACCGGCGAGAATAATGCGGAAATCTTCTTTTACCATCAACGTGTTAGCAACGTTGAGATTGTTGGTGACAATGCGCAAATTGCTGTGATTGAGCAGCGCGTGCGCCACCGCTTCCGGCGTGGTGCCGATATCGATAAACAGCGTCGAGCCATTGGGGATTTGCTCCGCCACTTTGCGGGCGATGCGCTCTTTTTCTTCGGTCTGGGTGGCTTTACGATCGTGCCACGGCGTGTTAACCGAACTGGAAGGCAGCGCCGCGCCGCCATGATGGCGCAGGATCAGGTTTTGCTCTGCCAGCTCGTTGAGGTCGCGGCGAATAGTCTGCGGGCTGACGGAGAAGTGCTCCACCAGTTCCTCGGTACTGACATAACCCTGCTGTTTAACCAGTTCGATAATACCGTTGTGACGTTGTGTTTGTTTCATTTATAAATCCCTGGAATTATTTTCGTTTTCGCGCATTGAGCGAATCAACAAAAGCCATCGCTAAACCCACGGCTAATCCGGCGATGTGTGCTCCGTTCGCCATCGACATCCCAAACAAATCAAACCATCCGGCGACAATCCAGATCAGCGCAAAGATAATTAACCCACGTTGCAGGTAAATGCCACTTTGCGGATCGCGTTCGCCACGTAGCCAGACGTAGCCCATCAGCGCATACACCACGCCAGAAAGCCCGCCAAACCACGGCCCGCTGAATTTTTGCTGCATATAGCCGCTTAACAGGGCGCTGATAAGCGTAATGACAATTAGCTTACCGCTACCGAGGCGTTTTTCCACCGCGCCGCCGAGATACCACCACCAAAGCAGGTTAAAGAGGATATGCATCAGCGAGAAGTGCATTAACGCGTGGGTGAAGTAACGCCAGAACTCAAATTTCAGTGTTGGATCGAATGGCCAGGCCAGCCATAACATCACTTCCTGATCGCCGAGAATTTGCATGGCAATAAACACCACCACGCAGGCGATCATCATCACCCAGGTCACCGGACCTGCGCGTTCACGCAAGGCAGCAAAGAAAGGATAACGGCGATAATGCAGGCCACTGCCGGTATGGCCTGCCAGCCAGCTGGCCGCCAGATAACGCGGATCTGCCGGGTTTTCGAGAAAACGCGCCAGCTCCGCCCGCACGCGCTCGGCCTGGGACTCATCCGCCAGCCAGACATCGCTTTGGTTATGTTGTTGAATCGTGAGGATAACACCCTGCGTCGCCATGTAATCAACAAACGCCTGCGCCACGCGGGGGTTAGCAAAAGAGGTAATCATCAACATCGTTGCTGTCGCTTATTCCACACAAAAGGGGACAGTATAAAGCGTTACGCGCCGTACGCCACCTCTGCGGGAAACTGTCGCTGCCAGGCTTCAAAGCCGCCGTCAATGCTATAGACCACATCGTAGCCCTGTTGCAGCAGATACTGCGCCGCCCCTTTGCTGCTATTGCCGTGATAACACATCACCATCACCGGAGTGTCAAAGTCGTTATCACGCATAAACGCGCCCAGCGTGTCGTTGGTTAAATGGAAAGCCTGCACCGCATGCCCCATAGCGAAACTCTGTGGATCGCGAATATCGACCAGCACCGCCTCTTTTTCCTGCAACTTCTGGTGCGCGTCGGCAACGTTAATACATTCGAACTGATCCATGCGTCTCTCTTTCTTTACAAACAAGTGGGCAAATTTACCGCACAGTTTACGTCGAAGCGGCAGATAAACGCCATAATGTTATACATATCACTCTAAAATGTTTTTTCAATGTTACCCAAAGCGCGATTCTTTGCTAATATGTTCGATAACGAACATTTATGAGCTTTAACGAAAGTGAATGAGGGCAGCATGGAAACCAAAGATCTGATTGTGATAGGTGGCGGCATCAATGGTGCTGGTATCGCGGCAGACGCCGCTGGACGCGGTTTATCCGTGCTGATGCTGGAGGCGCAGGATCTCGCTTGCGCGACCTCTTCCGCCAGTTCAAAACTCATTCACGGTGGCCTGCGCTACCTTGAGCACTATGAATTCCGCCTGGTCAGCGAGGCGCTGGCTGAACGTGAAGTGCTGCTGAAAATGGCTCCGCATATCGCCTTCCCGATGCGTTTTCGCCTGCCACATCGTCCGCATCTGCGCCCGGCGTGGATGATTCGCATTGGTCTGTTTATGTACGATCATCTGGGTAAACGCACCAGCCTGCCGGGATCAACTGGTTTGCGTTTTGGCGCAAATTCAGTGTTAAAACCGGAAATTAAGCGCGGATTCGAATATTCTGACTGTTGGGTAGACGACGCCCGTCTGGTACTCGCCAACGCCCAGATGGTGGTGCGTAAAGGCGGCGAAGTGCTTACTCGGACTCGCGCCACCTCTGCTCGCCGCGAAAACGGCCTGTGGATTGTGGAAGCGGAAGATATCGATACCGGCAAAAAATATAGCTGGCAAGCGCGCGGCCTGGTTAACGCCACCGGCCCGTGGGTGAAACAGTTCTTCGACGAGGGGATGCATCTGCCTTCGCCTTATGGCATTCGCCTGATCAAAGGCAGCCATATTGTGGTGCCGCGCGTGCATACCCAAAAGCAGGCCTACATTCTGCAAAACGAAGATAAACGCATTGTATTCGTGATCCCGTGGATGGACGAGTTTTCCATCATCGGCACCACCGATGTGGAATACAAAGGTGATCCGAAAGCAGTGAAGATTGAAGAGAGTGAAATCAATTACCTGCTGAAAGTGTATAACGCGCACTTTAAAAAGCAGCTAAGCCGTGACGATATCGTCTGGACCTACTCCGGTGTGCGTCCGCTGTGTGATGATGAGTCCGACTCGCCGCAAGCCATTACCCGTGATTACACCCTTGATATCCATGATGAAAACGGCAAAGCACCGCTGCTGTCGGTATTCGGCGGTAAGCTGACCACCTACCGAAAACTGGCAGAACATGCGCTGGAAAAACTGACGCCGTATTATCAGGGTATTGGCCCGGCGTGGACGAAAGAGAGCGTGCTGCCGGGTGGTGCCATTGAAGGCGACCGCGACGATTACGCCGCTCGCCTGCGCCGCCGTTACCCGTTCCTGACTGAATCGCTGGCACGTCACTACACGCGCACTTACGGCAGCAACAGCGAGCTGCTGCTCGGCAATGCGGGAACGGTAAGCGATCTCGGGGAAGATTTCGGTCATGAGTTCTACGAAGCGGAACTGAAATACCTGGTGGATCACGAATGGGTCCGCCGCACCGACGATGCCCTGTGGCGTCGCACAAAACAAGGCATGTGGCTGAATGCGGATCAACAATCTCGTGTGAGTCAGTGGCTGGTGGAATATACGCAGCAGAAGTTGTCGCTGGCGTCGTAAATTAACGTAAGGTGATCAGGTCAGATTTCAATCTGGCCTGAGACTGATGACAAACACAAAACTGCCTGATGCGCTACGCTTATCAGGCCTACGTGGTTTATGCAATATATTGAATTTGCATGGTCTTGTAGGCCAGATAAGACGTTCACGTCGCATCCGGCATGAACAAAGCGCACTTTGTCAAAAATCTAACCTACTTTTTAATTCAGGAAATTACCGCAAAGCCCACGCCATCATACCCAACGTAACAAAACTCAGGCACGTTCCCCACTCGCCCCGAGAAAAATAGCATTAATGCGCCCAGCGTCAGCATAAAAATATTGAGCAGAAGGTAAATTGTTGGCGTAAAGAGTAAATTGCAAACCTCAGGAATAGCGGCAAGCCCAGCCCCCAGCATGGCAATAACCGCTGCAAAAAATTGCGTCAGTATTGGGATGCCGAAAAAAGTCATTACCAGCGAGGTCAAAATCCATTTTCTATTTTGCATTATTCTTTCCATTCTTTCTGAATGGCGAAATTATACTCCCCGAGTCCCCTTGCCCCTTCTGGACACTTTTCCGAAATGATGGCGAAAAAAACGGGACCCTTTGGCCTAATGCCAGTCAGTTAAGCAACTGACTGGCTCTTTTTCGGGGCTGTGGGGTATTTCCAGGGCCTCTCCTTTACCACT
>NZ_JBDYCV010000074.1:0-20700 GCF_040495915.1 Shigella sp. FJ200513
CGGAAACAAGTGAGCGTTTCCGGATTCTTACACAGCCACTGGATCGGTCAACTGATCCTTAACTGATCGGCATTACAGCCCTTGAGCTGCCGTTTTTTTATTCTGTTAGTTGTGAAACTGAAGCGATTTAGTCACTATCGATCTCATCAAATATGGCTCGCTTTGAGATATTCCTCAAGTAAAAAAACACCTCTTCCTGCGATTTCTCACAAAAAAGATTCGTTGACAAAAAGTGACAAAATTATGAGATTTCCATCACACATTTTGACATCAGGAACGGTATGCTGAATTCACCAAGACGGGAAGACAAGAGGTAAAATTTATGACAATGAACATTACCAGCAAACAAATGGAAATTACTCCGGCCATCCGCCAACATGTCGCAGACCGTCTCGCCAAACTGGAAAAATGGCAAACACATCTGATTAATCCACATATCATTCTGTCCAAAGAGCCACAAGGGTTTGTTGCTGACGCCACAATCAATACACCTAACGGCGTTCTGGTTGCCAGTGGTAAACATGAAGATATGTACACCGCAATTAACGAATTGATCAACAAGCTGGAACGGCAGCTCAATAAACTGCAGCACAAAGGCGAAGCACGTCGTGCCGCAACATCGGTGAAAGACGCCAACTTCGTCGAAGAAGTTGAAGAAGAGTAGTCCTTTATATTGAGTGTATCGCCAACGCGCCTTCGGGCGCGTTTTTTGTTGACAGCGTGAAAACAGTACGGGTACTGTACTAAAGTCACTTAAGGAAACAAACATGAAACACATACCGTTTTTCTTCGCATTCTTTTTTACCTTCCCCTGAATGGGAGGCGTTTCGTCGTGTGAAACAGAATGCGAAGACGAACAATAAGGCCTCCCAAATCGGGGGGCCTTTTTTATTGATAACAAAAAGGCAACACTATGACATCGGAAAACCCGTTACTGGCGCTGCGAGAGAAAATCAGCGCGCTGGATGAAAAATTATTAGCGTTACTGGCAGAACGGCGCGAACTGGCCGTCGAGGTGGGAAAAGCCAAACTGCTCTCGCATCGCCCGGTACGTGATATTGATCGTGAACGCGATTTGCTGGAAAGATTAATTACGCTCGGTAAAGCGCACCATCTGGACGCCCATTACATTACTCGCCTGTTCCAGCTCATCATTGAAGATTCCGTATTAACTCAGCAGGCTTTGCTCCAACAACATCTCAATAAAATTAATCCGCACTCAGCACGCATCGCTTTTCTCGGCCCCAAAGGTTCTTATTCCCATCTTGCGGCGCGCCAGTATGCTGCCCGTCACTTTGAGCAATTCATTGAAAGTGGCTGCGCCAAATTTGCCGATATTTTTAATCAGGTGGAAACCGGCCAGGCCGACTATGCCGTCGTACCGATTGAAAATACCAGCTCCGGTGCCATAAACGACGTTTACGATCTGCTGCAACATACCAGCTTGTCGATTGTTGGCGAGATGACGTTAACTATCGACCATTGTTTGTTGGTCTCCGGCACTACTGATTTATCCACCATCAATACGGTCTACAGCCATCCGCAGCCATTCCAGCAATGCAGCAAATTCCTTAATCGTTATCCGCACTGGAAGATTGAATATACCGAAAGTACGTCTGCGGCAATGGAAAAGGTTGCACAGGCAAAATCACCGCATGTTGCTGCGTTGGGAAGCGAAGCTGGCGGCACTTTGTACGGTTTGCAGGTACTGGAGCGTATTGAAGCAAATCAGCGACAAAACTTCACCCGATTTGTGGTGTTGGCGCGTAAAGCCATTAACGTGTCTGATCAGGTTCCGGCGAAAACCACGTTGTTAATGGCGACCGGGCAACAAGCCGGTGCGTTGGTTGAAGCGTTGCTGGTACTGCGCAACCACAATCTGATTATGACCCGTCTGGAATCACGCCCGATTCACGGTAATCCATGGGAAGAGATGTTCTATCTGGATATTCAGGCTAATCTTGAATCAGCGGAAATGCAAAAAGCATTGAAAGAGTTAGGGGAAATCACCCGTTCAATGAAGGTATTGGGCTGTTACCCAAGTGAGAACGTAGTGCCTGTTGATCCAACCTGATGAAAAGGTGCCGGATGATGTGAATCATCCGGCACTGGATTATTACTGGCGATTGTCATTCGCCTGACGCAATAACACGCGGCTTTCACTCTGAAAACGCTGTGCGTAATCGCCGAACCAGTGCTCCACCTTGCGGAAACTGTCAATAAACGCCTGCTTATCGCCCTGCTCCAGCAACTCAATCGCCTCGCCGAAACGCTTATAGTAACGTTTGATTAACGCCAGATTACGCTCTGACGACATAATGATGTCGGCATAAAGCTGCGGATCCTGAGCAAACAGTCGCCCGACCATCGCCAGCTCAAGGCGGTAAATCGGCGAAGAGAGCGCCAGAAGTTGCTCAAGCTGAACATTTTCTTCTGCCAGGTGCAGCCCGTAAGCAAAAGTAGCAAAGTGGCGCAGAGCCTGAATAAACGCCATATTCTGATCGTGCTCGACAGCGCTAATACGATGCAACCGAGCGCCCCAGACCTGAATTTGCTCCAGAAACCATTGGTATGCTTCCGGCTTACGTCCATCACACCAGACCACAACTTGCTTTGCCAGGCTACCGCTGTCCGGGCCGAACATCGGGTGTAACCCCAGTACCGGGCCATCGTGCGCCGCCAGCATGGCCTGTAATGGTCCATTTTTCACTGATGCCAGATCAACCAGAATACAATCTTTCGGTAAAGGCGGTAATTTGCCGATAACTTGCTCAGTAACGTGGATTGGCACACTAACAATCACCATTCCGGCATCGGCAACAATATCAGCCGCTCGATCCCAGTCATGTTGCTCCAGAATCCGCACCTGATAACCCGATAGTGTCAGCATCTTCTCGAACAGGCGTCCCATCTGACCGCCACCGCCGACGATAACCACCGGACGCAGTGACGGACAAAGTGTTTTAAATCCTTTGTCGTTTTCACTGGAGTAAGATTCACGCATCACCCGACGCAAAACATCCTCAATCAGATCTGGCGGTACACCCAGAGCTTCCGCCTCTGCACGACGCGAGGCCAACATAGATGCCTCGCGCTCCGGAACATAAATAGGCAGTCCAAAGCGGCTTTTCACCTTGCCCACTTCAGCAACCAGTTCCAGACGCTTCGCTAATAAATTCAGCAGCGCTTTATCGACTTCATCAATTTGATCGCGTAATGCGGTCAATTCAGCAACCATAATAAACCTCTTAAGCCACGCGAGCCGTCAGCTGCCCGTTCAGATCCTGATGAATTTCACGCAGCAAGGCATCGGTCATTTCCCAGCTAATGCAGGCATCGGTTACGGATACACCGTATTTCATTTCACTGCGCGGTTGCTCAGAAGACTGATTGCCCTCGTGGATATTACTTTCGATCATCAGACCAATAATTGAGCGATTACCATCTTTGATTTGAGCAACCACGGATTCTGCCACCGCAGGCTGACGGCGATAATCTTTATTGGAATTACCGTGGCTGCAATCTACCATCAGAGACGGGCGCAGTCCCGCCTGTTCCATCTCTTTTTCACATTGCGCAACATCCGCAGGGCTATAGTTCGGCGCTTTACCACCGCGCAGGATCACATGCCCGTCCGGATTCCCCTGAGTTTGTAGCAACGCAACCTGCCCTGCCTGGTTAATGCCAACAAAACAGTGCGGCTGGGCGGCGGCGCGCATAGCGTTAATTGCTGTTGCCAGACTGCCGTCGGTGCCGTTTTTAAAACCAACCGGCATGGAAAGCCCGGAGGCCATTTCACGGTGAGTTTGCGATTCCGTTGTACGAGCACCAATTGCTGACCAGCTAAACAGATCGCCCAGGTATTGCGGGCTATTCGGATCTAACGCTTCCGTCGCCAGTGGCAGTCCCATATTCACCAGCTCAAGCAACAATTTACGCGCGATTTGCAGCCCGGCTTCTACATCAAAAGAGCCATCCATATGGGGATCGTTAATTAACCCTTTCCAGCCGACAGTGGTACGGGGTTTTTCAAAATAGACGCGCATTACCAGATAGAGGCTATCGCTGACCTCTGCGGCAAGAGCTTTAAATCGACGAGCATATTCCAGAGCAGTTTCCGGATCATGAATGGAACAAGGACCACATACTACCAGCAGACGAGGATCGCGCCCGGCGATAATATCTGAAATGGTTTTACGCGAGTCAGCAATCTGGGCTTCTTGTTGCAGGCTCAATGGAAAAGCGGCCTTCAGTTGTTCCGGAGTCATTAAAACCTGTTCGTCGGTAATATGTACGTTATTCAGCGCGTCTTTATGCATGATGGCGATCCTGTTTATGCTCGTTTGCGATAGTTGCTCCTCAGCGAGGATGACGTAACGATAACACATAAAGTAAAGTTTTCAATCCATATTTCGTACATTTTTATTTACACAGGCAATTTAGTCGCGCTTTCAACCCTTGCTTCTGTATAGATAAATTTACATCCCCTTTAAAAACAATCCGCTATGCTTTGAAAAAGGAGAAAGAAATGATGAAAAAGTTTATCGCCCCCTTGTTGGCTTTACTGGTTAGCGGATGTCAGATTGATCCTTATACTCACGCGCCAACCTTGACCAGCACCGACTGGTATGATGTCGGTATGGAAGATGCGATATCGGGCAGCGCCATAAAAGATGACGATGCATTTAGCGATTCACAGGCGGATCGCGGTCTATACCTTAAAGGATATGCCGAAGGGCAAAAGAAAACTTGCCAGACCGATTTTACTTATGCCCGGGGACTTTCCGGTAAAAGCTTTCCTGCCAGCTGCAACAATGTTGAAAATGCCAGCCAACTGCATGAAGTATGGCAAAAAAGGGCTGATGAAAATGCCAGCACAATACGATTAAATTAATTAAAACCCCACAAATAAATTAAACATAAGATTTTACTCATTGTGTTTTATTTCTCACATTGATGACGGTCGCATGAAAAAATGATATTTTAATGAGCATCCTGAAAAAATATCGATGCATTTCGAGCGAAGATGGTGGGGATCCCTGAATGCGTTTTTCTCACCGACTGTTCTTACTTCTGATTCTCCTGCTGACGGGAGCACCAATACTCGCTCAAGAGCCTTCTGACGTTGCGAAAAACGTGCGTATGATGGTTTCCGGTATTGTCAGTTACACCCGCTGGCCTGCGCTATCAGGGCCACCAAAGTTATGTATCTTTTCATCTTCACGTTTTAGTACCGCCCTACAAGAGAATGCCGCGACATCTTTGCCTTATCTGCCTGTCATCATTCACACTCAACAAGAGGCGATGATTTCAGGCTGCAATGTTTTTTATTTTGGCAACGAGTCACCGACATTCCAGATGGAATTAACCGAACAATATCCGTCAAAGGCGTTATTATTAATTGCCGAACAAAATACCGAGTGCATTATTGGTAGCGCCTTTTGTCTGATCATCCACAATAATGACGTCAGATTTGCCGTAAACCTGGATGCCTCATCGCGTAGCGGTGTAAAGGTCAACCCGGATGTCTTAATGCTCGCACGGAAGAAAAATGATGGATAACGATAATTCTCTTAATAAGCGCCCCACGTTTAAAAGAGCATTACGCAACATCAGTATGACCAGCATATTTATCACTATGATGCTGATCTGGTTGCTGCTTTCCGTGACCTCGGTGCTGACCCTGAAACAGTACGCGCAAAAAAACCTGGCACTGACAGCAGCAACAATGACTTACAGTCTGGAAGCAGCTGTCGTTTTTGCCGATGGCCCTGCAGCAACTGAAACACTGGCAGCGCTGGGCCAGCAAGGGCATTTTCAACTGCAGAAGTACGTGATAAGCAGCAAAATATTCTGGCATCCTGGCATTACCCCCGTAAGGATCCAGGCGATACTTTCAGCAATTTCATAAGCCACTGGCTCTTCCCTGCCCCCATCATTCAGCCGATTCGTCACAATGGTGAAACCATTGGCGAAGTACGCTTAACCGCTCGCGACAGTTCAATCAGCCATTTTATCTGGTTTTCGCTCGCCGTACTGACCGGTTGTATTCTGCTGGCATCAGGCATCGCAATTACCCTCACCCGCCATTTGCACAATGGCCTGGTGGAAGCACTGAAAAATATCACCGATGTCGTACATGATGTGCGTTCCAACCGCAATTTTTCCCGACGAGTTTCGGAAGAACGTATCGCTGAGTTTCACCGCTTCGCTCTCGACTTCAACAGTCTGCTGGATGAAATGGAAGAGTGGCAGCTTCGTTTACAGGCCAAAAATGCGCAGCTTCTGCGTACCGCGCTACATGACCCATTAACCGGGCTGGCTAACCGCGCAGCGTTTCGTAGCGGCATCAATACGTTGATGAACAATTCCGATGCCCGAAAAACGTCGGCGTTACTATTTCTTGATGGCGATAATTTCAAATATATCAATGATACCTGGGGTCATGCGACGGGCGATAGGGTCTTGATTGAAATCGCAAAACGGTTAGCTGAATTTGGCGGGCTGCGACATAAAGCATACCGCCTGGGCGGCGATGAATTCGCTATGGTGCTCTATGATGTACAGTCGGAATCTGAAGTGCAGCAGATATGCTCAGCACTGACACAAATCTTTAATCTCCCGTTTGATCTTCATAATGGCCATCAGACCACCATGACATTAAGCATTGGTTACGCGATGACCATTGAGCACGCCTCTGCGGAAAAATTACAAGAGCTTGCCGATCACAATATGTATCAGGCCAAACACCAGCGTGCCGAAAAGCTGGTGAGATAACAAGGATATATCGATATGATAAAGCACCTGGTAGCACCCCTGATTTTCACCTCACTAATACTGACTGGCTGCCAGTCCCCTCAGGGAAAGTTTACTCCTGAGCAAGTCGCCGCTATGCAATCTTATGGATTTACTGAATCCGCCGGCGACTGGTCGCTGGGCTTATCAGATGCCATTCTGTTCGCAAAAAATGACTACAAATTGCTCCCGGAAAGCCAGCAACAGATCCAAACCATGGCAGCCAAATTGGCCTCGACAGGGCTAACACATGCCCGTATGGATGGACACACCGATAACTATGGTGAAGACAGTTACAACGAAGGCTTATCATTGAAACGGGCGAATGTCGTGGCCGATGCATGGGCTATTGGTGGACAAATTCCACGCAGCAATCTCACCACACAGGGTTTAGGAAAAAAATATCCCATAGCCAGTAACAAGACCGCCCAGGGCCGCGCCGAGAACCGCCGCGTCGCAGTGGTGATTGCAACCCCTTAAAACACGAGCAAACAGACAAAAAAAGGGCCAGCCAATTGGCCAGCCCTTCTTAACAGGATGTCGCTTAAGCGAAATCTTAGTTAAGACGCTCTTTGATACGAGCAGCCTTACCAGTACGCTCACGCAGGTAGTACAGTTTAGCTTTACGAACAGCACCACGACGTTTGACAGAAATGCTGTCAACTACCGGAGAGTGAGTCTGGAAGACACGCTCAACGCCTTCGCCGTTGGAAATTTTACGAACAGTGAATGCAGAGTGCAGACCGCGGTTACGAATAGCGATAACCACGCCCTCGAATGCCTGCAGACGTTTTTTGGAACCTTCAACAACCCATACTTTCACTTCCACGGTATCACCCGGACGGAAGGAAGGTACGTCCTGCTTCATCTGCTCTTGTTCAAGTTGCTTAATAATGTTGCTCATAATTTAATCTCTTATCCTGGGTAAACTGATCTCTCGGGGGCTTACGCCATCCCATCATGTTTATGTTGCTGTTGTGCGTGTTCCGTTTTGAACTCCGCCAGCAACCTTGCTTGCTCTTCAGTCAGAGCCAGGTTTTCCAGAAGTTCAGGTCTTCTAAGCCAGGTACGGCCCAGCGACTGTTTCAAACGCCAGCGACGTATCTCGGCATGGTTGCCCGACAGTAACACTGGCGGAACTTCCATCCCTTCTAACACCTCAGGCCGCGTATAGTGCGGGCAATCCAGCAATCCTTCAGCAAAGGAATCTTCCGTTGCCGAGGCTTCATGTCCCAGTACTCCCGGAATAAACCGGGAAACGGAGTCAATCAGCGTCATTGCTGGTAACTCACCACCACTGAGAACGTAATCGCCGATTGACCATTCTTCGTCAATTTCGGTTTGGATCACGCGCTCATCTATACCTTCGTAGCGACCGCACACCAGAATCAATTTTTGATTCGTTGCCAGTTCGCTGACGCCCGCTTGATCAAGCTTGCGTCCCTGTGGTGACAGATAAATCACCTTTGCGCCTTCACCCGCCGCGGCTTTTGCTGCATGAATGGCGTCCCGCAAGGGTTGCACCATCATTAACATCCCCGGTCCGCCGCCGTAAGGACGATCGTCCACGGTACGGTGCCGGTCATGCGTGAAGTCGCGAGGACTCCAACTCTGGATGCTCAGCAGGCCATTTTTAACTGCCCGGCCAGTTACCCCGTAATCGGTAATTGCGCGGAACATTTCAGGAAACAGGCTAATTATGCCAATCCACATAGCGCCGCCTTTTACCGTTTATCCGGTGGTTTAAAAACCAGGATCCCAATCTACTTCGATTGAACGAGTAGTGAGATCGACTTTCTTGATAACCTGCCCATCGAGGAACGGTACGAGACGTTCCTTGATACCAAACGCATCTTTCAGGTTTGCCTTAATGACGAGAACGTCATTAGATCCGGTTTCCATCATATCAACGACTTTACCGAGATCGTAGCCTTCAGTGGTTACTACCTGGCAGCCCATCAGGTCTTTCCAGTAGTAGTCCCCCTCTTCAAGCTGAGGCAGCTGCGATGAATCCACGACAATTTCACAATTCGTCAGCAGGTTCGCCGCATCACGATCGTCAACGCCTTTCAGCTTGATGATCATGTCCTGATTGTGGTGCTTCCAGCTTTCCAGCTGGACTTGCTGCCACTGACCCGCCTTCTGGATAAACCAGGGCTGATAGTCAAAAATGCTTTCGGCGTCTTCGGTGGAAGAAAACACTCTGAGCCACCCACGAATACCGTAAGACGAACCCATTTTTCCCAAAACGATGGGATCAACAGGTGCTTGCGCGGTGAGTTGTTTGCTCATCATGACCACCGTGACAGATTAAGCTGCTTTGTTTACTTCTTTGATCAGCGCAGCAACGCGATCAGAAATAGTTGCGCCCTGGCCAACCCAGTGAGCGATGCGATCCAGATCCAGGCGAGTGCCTTCTTCTTTTTCGCTAGCGATTGGGTTGAAGAAACCAACGCGCTCGATGAAGCGACCGTTGCGTGCATTACGGCTGTCAGCGACAACAACCTGGTAGAACGGACGCTTTTTAGCGCCGTGACGTGCTAAACGAATAGTTACCATAACATCCTCTTGTGTGAATAAAACAACCGGACCCCATCGAGGAACGGAGTCCGGTGTCATATTAAAAGCCCGAAAATTTTACTGATTTCTGGAGAAAATGCAATCAGCAGTTAATAACTCTGTCGCATAAGGTCATTTAGCGACCAGGAAATCCCGGCGGCATCATTCCCTTCATGCTTCTCATCATCTTCGCCATTCCGCCTTTCTTCATTTTCTTCATCATGCGCTGCATGTCGTCGAACTGCTTCAGAAGGCGGTTAACGTCCTGTACCTGCATCCCGCAACCGGCGGCGATACGACGCTTACGCGAACCTTTGATGATTTCTGGCTTAGCGCGCTCTTTCATCGTCATTGAGTTGATGATGGCTTCCATACGCACCAGCACTTTATCGTCCATCTGCGACTTGACGTTATCCGGGATCTGCCCCATGCCCGGCAGTTTGCCCATCAAGCTGGCCATGCCGCCCATATTTTTCATCTGGCGCAGTTGCTCAAGAAAGTCGTTGAGATCGAAGCCGTCGCCTTTTTTTAGCTTGCTGGCTAATTTCTCTGCCTGCGCGCGGTCAACTTTGCTTTCGATATCTTCGATCAGCGACAGTACGTCGCCCATGCCGAGAATACGCGACGCGATGCGGTCCGGATGGAACGGCTCCAGCGCCTCAGTTTTCTCGCCAACACCGAGGAACTTGATCGGTTTGCCAGTGATGTGACGAATAGAGAGCGCCGCACCGCCGCGGGCATCGCCGTCCACTTTGGTCAACACTACGCCGGTAAGCGGTAACGCTTCATTGAATGCTTTTGCCGTATTGGCCGCATCCTGACCGGTCATGGCGTCAACCACAAACAGGGTTTCAACCGGGTTAATCGACGCATGGACTTGTTTGATCTCGTCCATCATCGCTTCGTCAACGTGCAGACGACCAGCGGTATCCACCAGCAGCACGTCGTAGAATTTCAGTTTGGCTTCTTTCAGCGCCGCGTTAACAATATCAACCGGCTTCTGACCAACATCAGAAGGGAAGAAATCAACGCCCACCTGCTCTGCCAGCGTCTCAAGCTGTTTGATTGCCGCCGGGCGATAGACGTCAGCAGAAACCACCAGCACTTTCTTCTTGTGCTTCTCGCGCAGGAAATTACCGAGTTTACCAACGCTGGTTGTTTTACCGGCACCTTGCAGGCCTGCCATCAGCACGACCGCAGGCGGTTGCGCAGCCAGATTCAGGGTCTGGTTCTCTTCGCCCATCGCCGCAACCAGTTCGTTACGGACGATTTTGACGAACTCCTGCCCCGGCGTCAGGCTCTTATTAACTTCATGACCAACCGCTTTCTCTTTTACGCGATTGATAAACTCACGCACTACCGGCAGAGCGACGTCCGCCTCCAGCAGCGCCATGCGCACTTCGCGCAGCGTATCTTTTACGTTGTCTTCAGTGAGGCGTCCACGGCCACTGATATTGCGCAGCGTGCGCGACAAACGATCGGTTAAATTATCAAACATTGTCTCTCGCCTGGGGTGGAAACGGTTGGCCGCAATCGCGACACATCATCAGTATTTTGCCGCAGTATAACATGAAGGCGTCTTTGTTGTTATGCAACGGTTGGAGCAGCGTTCACCTGACGCTATACTGCTTCTCTTTCTTATTGCTCAAACTGTCGACATTACTATGCCCGTTTTTGCTCTGCTCGCGCTTGTCGCCTACTCCGTCAGTCTTGCGCTGATTGTTCCCGGTCTGCTGCAAAAAAACGGCGGCTGGCGGCGCATGGCTATTATTTCTGCGGTCATTGCGCTGGTCTGCCACGCAATCGCTCTGGAAGCCCGCATCCTGCCCGACGGTGATAGCGGACAAAACCTCAGCCTGCTGAACGTTGGTTCATTGGTCAGTTTGGTGATCTGTACGGTAATGACCATTGTGGCTTCTCGCAATCGTGGCTGGTTGCTGCTACCCATTGTCTATGCCTTTGCGCTTATCAACCTGGCGCTGGCGACCTTCATGCCCAATGAATACATCACCCATCTGGAAGCAACGCCTGGGATGCTGATGCACATTGGCTTATCGCTCTTTTCCTATGCCACGCTAATTATCGCCGCCCTGTACGCGCTGCAACTGGCGTGGATTGATTACCAACTGAAGAACAAGAAGCTGGCATTTAACCAAGAAATGCCGCCATTGATGAGTATCGAGCGTAAAATGTTCCACATCACGCAGATTGGCGTGGTGCTGCTAACGCTCACGCTTTGCACTGGCCTGTTCTACATGCACAACCTATTTAGCATGGAAAATATCGACAAGGCTGTGCTCTCTATCGTGGCGTGGTTTGTCTATATTGTGCTGCTGTGGGGACATTACCATGAAGGATGGCGTGGACGCCGCGTCGTCTGGTTTAACGTTGCGGGCGCGGTAATTCTGACACTGGCCTACTTCGGCAGCCGAATTGTCCAGCAGTTAATCAGCTAAACCCAGAAAAGGAGTTTCCCCTGGAACACATTTCTACTACTACGTTGATCATTATTCTGATCATCATGGTGGTCATTTCAGCCTATTTTTCCGGGTCCGAAACCGGAATGATGACCCTCAACCGCTATCGTCTTCGACATATGGCGAAACAGGGTAATCGCTCGGCCAAACGCGTCGAAAAATTGCTGCGTAAGCCAGACCGCCTGATAAGCCTGGTGTTAATCGGCAATAACCTGGTCAATATTCTTGCCTCCGCGCTCGGCACTATTGTCGGGATGCGTTTGTACGGCGATGCGGGCGTGGCAATTGCGACTGGTGTGCTGACTTTTGTCGTACTGGTTTTTGCTGAGGTATTGCCGAAAACCATTGCCGCGCTGTACCCGGAAAAAGTCGCTTATCCGAGTAGTTTTCTGCTGGCTCCGCTGCAAATTTTGATGATGCCGCTGGTCTGGTTGCTGAATGCTATCACCCGTATGCTGATGCGCATGATGGGTATCAAAACCGATATCGTGGTTAGCGGCTCTTTGAGCAAAGAAGAGTTGCGCACTATCGTGCATGAATCGCGCTCACAAATTTCCCGTCGCAATCAGGATATGCTGCTGTCGGTGCTCGATCTGGAAAAAATGACCGTTGATGACATCATGGTACCGCGCAGTGAAATTATCGGTATTGATATCAACGATGACTGGAAATCTATTCTGCGCCAACTCTCCCACTCACCTCACGGGCGCATCGTGCTTTACCGTGATTCGCTGGACGACGCCATCAGTATGCTGCGAGTACGTGAAGCCTGGCGGTTGATGTCGGAGAAAAAAGAGTTCACCAAAGAAACCATGCTGCGCGCCGCGGACGAGATCTATTTTGTGCCTGAAGGTACGCCGCTCAGCACGCAGTTGGTAAAGTTTCAGCGCAACAAAAAGAAAGTCGGCCTGGTCGTCAACGAGTATGGAGACATTCAGGGGCTGGTGACGGTTGAAGATATTCTGGAAGAGATTGTTGGCGATTTCACTACGTCGATGTCGCCAACACTTGCCGAAGAGGTCACGCCGCAAAACGACGGTTCGGTGATTATCGATGGCACCGCCAACGTGCGGGAAATCAACAAAGCCTTTAACTGGCATCTACCGGAAGATGATGCCCGCACGGTTAATGGCGTCATTCTTGAGGCACTGGAAGAGATCCCTGTCGCAGGCACCCGCGTGCGTATTGGCAAGTACGATATCGATATTCTCGACGTACAGGACAATATGATTAAGCAGGTAAAAGTTTTTCCTGTGAAACCGCTGCGCGAGAGTGTGGCGGAGTAACGAAAACGGCCCTGCATTCGCATGCAGGGCCGTGAATTATTACGAAAACAGAAATTACGCTTTTGCTTTCGCTACAGTTACCATCGCCGCACGAATCGTACGACCATTCAGCGTATAACCCTTCTGCATAATGCCCAGTACGTTACCTGGCGCAACGTCATCAGATTCCACCATTGCGATAGCCTGATGCACATTCGGGTCCAGCGGCACGTTAGTTTCGGCGATCACTTCAACACCAAACTTACGCACAACATCCAGCATCGACTTCAGCGTCAGCTCAATGCCTTCAACCATCGCAGACATATCCGGGTTAGCTTTATCAGCCACTTCCAGCGCACGATCCAGGCTATCAATCACCGGCAGCAATTCGTTGATGAATTTCTCCAGCGCGAATTTGTGGGCTTTTTCAATATCCAGTTCAGTACGACGACGCAGGTTTTCCATTTCGGCTTTTACGCGCAAAATACCGTCACGTTCACGGGTCTGGGCTTCAGCCAGCTGAGCTTCGAGATTCGCAATTTTTTCATCGCGCGGATCCACCTGCTCAGCAGAAGCTTCTGGCTCAACTGCCTCAATCTCTTCGTGCTGATCCATGATAATTTCTTCCGGGGCTTGCCCCTCAGGCGTTTTCTGTTCTTTACTACTCATGAATTTCTCCGCGTTTTTTTCGCATTCATCTCGCTAACTTCGCTTATTATGGGGATCAGTTTCAGGGTTTCAAGGGAAGCACTCACATTGTCATCAATCTTCGCAACAAGGACCTCGGAAAAATGAATAATCATTTCAAGTGTATTGGCATTGTGGGACACCCACGGCACCCTACTGCACTGACAACACATGAAATGCTCTACCGCTGGCTGTGCACAAAAGGTTACGAGGTCATCGTTGAGCAACAAATCGCTCACGAACTGCAACTGAAGAATGTGAAAACTGGCACGCTCGCGGAGATTGGGCAACTGGCTGATCTCGCGGTAGTCGTTGGTGGCGACGGTAATATGCTGGGCGCGGCGCGCACGCTCGCCCGTTACGATATTAAAGTTATTGGAATCAACCGTGGCAACCTGGGTTTCCTGACTGACCTTGACCCCGATAACGCCCAGCAACAATTAGCCGATGTGCTGGAAGGTCACTACATCAGCGAGAAACGTTTTTTGCTGGAAGCGCAAGTCTGTCAGCAAGATTGCCAAAAACGCATCAGCACCGCGATTAACGAAGTGGTACTTCATCCTGGCAAAGTGGCGCATATGATAGAGTTCGAAGTGTATATCGACGAGATCTTTGCGTTTTCTCAGCGATCTGATGGGCTAATTATTTCGACGCCAACAGGCTCCACCGCCTATTCCCTCTCTGCGGGCGGTCCTATTCTGACCCCCTCTCTGGATGCGATTACCCTGGTGCCCATGTTCCCGCATACGTTGTCAGCACGACCACTGGTCATAAACAGCAGCAGCACGATCCGTCTGCGTTTTTCGCATCGCCGTAACGACCTGGAAATCAGTTGCGACAGCCAGATAGCACTGCCGATTCAGGAAGGTGAAGATGTCCTGATTCGTCGCTGTGATTACCATCTGAATCTGATTCATCCGAAAGATTACAGTTATTTCAATACATTAAGCACCAAGCTCGGCTGGTCAAAAAAATTATTCTAATTTTACGCCAGCCTCTTTACTGTATATAAAACCAGTTTATACTGTACACAATAACAGTAATGGTTTTTCATACAGGAAAACGACTATGTTGGCACAACTGACCATCAGCAACTTTGCTATCGTTCGTGAGCTTGAGATTGATTTTCATAGCGGCATGACCGTAATAACTGGCGAGACCGGTGCGGGTAAATCTATTGCAATAGATGCCCTCGGTCTTTGTCTCGGTGGTCGCGCTGAAGCCGACATGGTGCGTACCGGCGCTGCTCGCGCTGACCTGTGCGCCCGTTTTTCTCTGAAAGATACGCCAGCGGCCCTGCGCTGGCTGGAAGAAAACCAGCTTGAAGACGGGCATGAATGTTTGCTTCGTCGCGTGATCAGCAGTGATGGTCGCTCCCGTGGTTTCATCAACGGTACAGCTGTTCCTCTGTCACAACTGCGCGAACTGGGTCAGTTGCTGATTCAGATCCATGGTCAGCACGCTCATCAATTACTCACCAAACCTGAGCACCAAAAATTCCTGCTTGATGGCTATGCCAATGAAACCTCTCTACTTCAGGAAATGACCGCACGTTATCAGTTGTGGCATCAAAGCTGCCGTGACCTCGCGCATCATCAACAGTTAAGTCAGGAACGCGCCGCCCGTGCGGAACTGCTGCAATACCAATTAAAAGAACTTAACGAATTTAATCCGCAGCCCGGAGAGTTTGAGCAAATCGACGAAGAGTACAAACGTCTGGCGAACAGCGGTCAATTGCTGACCACCAGCCAGAATGCATTGGCATTAATGGCCGACGGTGAAGACGCAAACCTGCAAAGTCAGCTTTACACGGCTAAACAACTGGTGAGCGAATTGATTGGCATGGACAGCAAACTGTCCGGCGTACTTGATATGCTGGAAGAAGCTACCATCCAGATTGCTGAAGCCAGCGACGAACTGCGCCACTACTGCGATCGTCTGGATCTCGATCCCAACCGACTGTTTGAACTTGAACAGCGCATCTCAAAACAGATTTCGCTGGCACGTAAACATCACGTCAGCCCTGAGGCATTACCACAGTATTACCAGTCGCTACTGGAAGAACAGCAGCAACTGGACGATCAGGCCGACTCACAAGAAACGCTCGCGCTGGCGGTAACGAAACATCATCAGCAGGCACTGGAAACCGCGCGCGCATTACACCAACAACGCCAGCAATATGCAGAAGAACTTGCACAGCTGATCACCGACAGTATGCATGCGCTCTCAATGCCGCATGGGCAGTTTACGATTGATGTCAAATATGACGAGCATCACCTGGGCGCTGACGGTGCCGATCGTATTGAGTTTCGGGTAACCACCAACCCAGGTCAGCCAATGCAGCCTATTGCCAAAGTCGCATCCGGTGGTGAATTGTCCCGCATCGCACTGGCAATCCAGGTCATCACGGCGCGTAAAATGGAAACCCCGGCACTGATTTTTGATGAAGTGGATGTAGGGATTAGCGGTCCAACAGCGGCAGTTGTCGGCAAACTGCTGCGTCAACTCGGCGAATCAACTCAGGTGATGTGTGTTACCCACCTGCCACAAGTCGCGGGATGTGGTCATCAACACTATTTTGTCAGCAAAGAAACCGATGGTGCGATGACAGAAACACATATGCAATCTCTGGATAAAAAAGCGCGGTTACAAGAGCTGGCGCGCCTGCTTGGTGGCAGTGAAGTCACACGTAACACACTGGCGAATGCGAAAGAACTGCTTGCAGCGTAAACTTTTTTCCTGCTTCACGGTCAGAGTAAACAGCAAAACGCCGTAAGACCGGAAAGCAAAAGGTTTTAAAGTGATGAAAGGTCTATTATCATCGGCATATTACAGATGAGCCACGTACTGCTCGGGCCCGAAAAGGAATCAAATCACTATGCGCTGTAAAACGCTGACTGCTGCAGCAGCAGTACTATTGATGTTAACCGCAGGCTGTTCCACTCTGGAGCGAGTGGTTTACCGTCCTGACATCAACCAGGGGAACTATCTGACCGCTAACGACGTATCCAAAATACGTGTTGGCATGACGCAACAACAAGTTGCGTACGCATTGGGTACACCGCTGATGTCCGATCCATTTGGTACGAATACCTGGTTCTATGTCTTCCGCCAGCAACCAGGTCATGAAGGTGTAACGCAGCAAACGCTGACGCTGACCTTTAACAGTAGCGGTGTGTTGACCAATATTGATAACAAACCTGCGCTGAGTGGTAACTAATAATAAAGTTGCTCTCAAAGACGTTAAAAAAGGTGCTCAATGAGCACCTTTTTTCTGTCTGTTATTTATTCGCTGATTTTTCTGCTCGTTGCCTGCGAAGCTCTTTCGGATCGGCAATGAGAGGGCGATAAATCTCCACCCGATCGCCATCATGCACACTATCGCTTAGTTTTGCCGGACGGCTGTAAATGCCGACTTTGTTTTTAGTTAAATCGATATCGGTACGCAATTCCAGCAAGCCACTGGCGCGAATAGCTTCTTCAACCGTCGCGCCCTCCTGCAGCGTCACTCGCTGCAGGTATTGCTTCTCAGGTAGCGCATAAGCCACCTCAACGGCAATTTTACCTAGCACTGTAAACCTCTTTCGCACGAACCGTAAAAGCCTGGACCATATTAGCCGCCAGCTCTTTAAACACGCGACCAAAGGCGAGTTCAATCAACTTATTGGTAAACTCAAAGTCGAGATGAAACTCGATACGACACGCCTCCTGGCTCAGCGGCGTAAACTTCCATCCACCAATCAATTTCTTGAACGGCCCATCCACCAGATTCATAAGAATACTTTGGTTACTGGTCAACTGGTTGCGGGTAGTAAACGTTTTGCTGATCCCAGCCTTAGAGACATCTACCGCCGCAGTCATCTGCCCAGGAGTGGACTCCAGAATCCGACTTCCGGTACAACCTGGCAAAAACTGAGGATAAGACTGAACGTCATTCACTAACTGATACATTTGCTCCGCGCTGTAGGGTACCAGTGCGGTCCGGCTAATCTGAGGCATAACAATTTCCATCAACAAAAATCCAACAAATAATATCATTTATCCTGCTGTAAAAAAAACGCTATCCCGGCGCTGGGTAACATCGGGTTCATGCTAAGATAGAGCCTTGTCCCCCGCAGGATTGATATGGGGTATTTTCGATTTCAGATTACCGATGATTCACGACGCTTATGACGAAGAAAAAAGCACATAAACCTGGTTCAGCGACCATCGCGCTTAACAAGCGCGCCCGTCACGAATACTTTATCGAAGAAGAGTTCGAAGCGGGACTTGCCCTGCAAGGCTGGGAAGTTAAATCCCTGCGCGCAGGAAAAGCCAATATCAGCGACAGCTACGTCCTTCTGCGTGACGGAGAGGCATTTCTGTTTGGCGCTAACATCACGCCAATGGCCGTGGCCTCCACGCATGTGGTGTGCGATCCTACCCGTACCCGCAAGTTACTTCTCAACCAGCGCGAACTGGACTCATTGTACGGTCGCGTCAATCGAGAAGGCTATACCGTAGTGGCGCTCTCCCTGTACTGGAAAAATGCCTGGTGCAAAGTGAAAATCGGCGTCGCCAAAGGTAAAAAACAGCACGATAAACGTTCAGATATCAAAGAACGCGAATGGCAGGTGGATAAAGCACGCATCATGAAAAACGCCCACCGTTAAACCTGCACTCCAATTATTGACCAGTTCCTCACCGCGCCTCCCTCTCCGGCGGCGCGAATGAACATCTTATTGGCTATCACATCCGACACAAATGTTGCCATCCCATTGCTTAATCGAATAAAAATCAGGCTACATGGGTGCTAAATCTTTAACGATAACGCCATTGAGGCTGGTCATGGCGCTCATAAATCTGGTATACTTACCTTTACACATTGGGGCTGATTCTGGATTCGACGGGATTTGCGAAACCCAAGGTGCATGCCGAGGGGCGGTTGGCCTCGTAAAAAGCCGCAAAAAATAGTCGCAAACGACGAAAACTACGCTTTAGCAGCTTAATAACCTGCTTAGAGCCCTCTCTCCCTAGCCTCCGCTCTTAGGACGGGGATCAAGAGAGGTCAAACCCAAAAGAGATCGCGTGGAAGCCCTGCCTGGGGTTGAAGCGTTAAAACTTAATCAGGCTAGTTTGTTAGTGGCGTGTCCGTCCGCAGCTGGCAAGCGAATGTAAAGACTGACTAAGCATGTAGTACCGAGGATGTAGGAATTTCGGACGCGGGTTCAACTCCCGCCAGCTCCACCAAAATTCTCCATCGGTGATTACCAGAGTCATCCGATGAAGTCCTAAGAGCCCGCACGGCGCAAGCCCTGCGGGCTTTTTTGTGCTCCGAATTTGTCCCGCGAAGTCTGATGCCAACTAATTAAATCCGATCCTTTTAGGCACCTTGTTAGGCACTTCATAAAGCTATATTGTCTTTGAGGTGCCTAAAACTATGGAAACCCGGCAATGGCAAGACAAACCAAACCTCTATCCGTTAAGGAAATCGAATCTGCTAAACCCAAGGAAGCGGACTACGTTCTCTATGATGGCGATGGCCTTGAGCTACTCATTAAATCCAGCGGGAGTAAAATCTGGCAGTTTCGCTACATTCGCCCTGTCACCAAGACACGAGCAAAGAAAAGCATAGGCCCTTACCCGTCAGTTACCCTTGCCGATGCCAGAAACTACCGTGCAGAGTCCCGCTCACTCCTAGCTAAACAGATTGATCCGCAGGAACATCAGCAAGAACAATTGCGTAGTTCGCTGGAAGCCAAAACCAATACTTTCCAGCTCGTAGCTGAACGTTGGTGGAATGTGAAGAAAGCCAGTGTGACAGAGGACTATGCGGAAGATATCTGGCGCTCTCTTGAAAGAGATGTCTTTCCTGCGATTGGCGACGTTAGCGTTACAGATATTAAAGCTCATACACTGGTTCAGGCCGTACAACCGGTTCAGGCCAGAGGAGCACTGGAAACGGTTCGTCGCCTGTGTCAACGTATTAATGAGGTCATGATCTATGCCCAGAACACAGGGCTGATTGATGCTGTTCCCAGCGTTAATATCGGTAAAGCCTTCGAAAAGCCTCAGAAAAAGAACATGCCCAGCATTCGACCGGATCAGCTATCTCAACTGATGCAGACAATGCGAACAGCCAGCATTAGCCTTTCCACACGCTGCCTGTTCATGTGGCAACTTCTTACTATTACCCGCCCTGCCGAAGCGGCTGAAGCTCGCTGGGAAGAAGTAGACATAGAAGCGCAAGAGTGGAAGATTCCCGCAGCACGCATGAAAATGAACCGCGACCATACTGTTCCATTGTCAGATGAAGCAATAGCTGTGCTGGAGATGATGAAACCGCTAAGCGGCAACCGAGAATTTATCTTTCCTAGCCGTATCAAGCCCAACCAGCCTATGAACAGTCAGACTGTTAACGCCTCACTAAAACGCGCAGGTTTTGGTGGTGTGCTTGTTTCGCATGGTCTGAGATCAATTGCCAGTACGGCTCTTAATGAACAAGGCTTTCCGCCTGATGCCATTGAGGCAGCATTGGCCCATGTGGATAAGAATGAGGTTCGTCGTGCTTATAACCGCAGCGATTACCTGGAACAGCGTCGCCCGATGATGCAATGGTGGGCAAATTTTGTGATGGCAGCGGATCGTGGAAGCATGATTGAAGGTGGGATAAAAGGAATGAAGCTAGTTGGGTGACTAAATAGCTGCGCGGCATAGTGTCCCACTTTCAGCCAGCCCTTGCAGGTTAAGCCACCAGACAGTAAACGGCGGGTGTCGCGTTATTAGGCGCAGCTATTTAGTAGTAATATTAGGATTGGTGATTCTGCACTCCAGAAGTTCGGTAATGCTGCCAACTTACTAATTTAGTGTATGATGGTGATTTTAAGGTGCTTGCGTGGCTTCCATTTCCATCAGATGTCCTTCCTGCTCCGCTACTG
>NZ_JBDYCV010000075.1:0-20445 GCF_040495915.1 Shigella sp. FJ200513
CGGTGGAGCTGCATGACAAGGTCATCGGGCATTATCTGAACATAAAACACTATCAGTAAGTTGGAGTCATTACCAACTATCAGCATATATCAATCTAACCAATTAAACAAAAATCAAACAAAATCAGACAAATAACGCGATAAATTATTTTAACTGTAGCAATTGAGCGATGATATATTTATACACCGGATGAACTTTCACTTATCCTCACACTGACAACTTCGGCACCAGACGTTGCGCAAACAGCGAAGTTTTTGCGTAACCTTTTCCCTGGAACGTTAAATCTTTGATAACAATTTATTGTCTAACAAGTTGTATATTTTTTGAAACGCTGTTTTTGTTTTCCTTTTGGATTAATTTCAGCGTATAATGCGCGCCAATTGACTCTTGAATGGTTTCAGCACTTTGGACTGTAGAACTCAACGACTCAAAAACAGACACTCACGTTGGGCTGAGACACAAGCACACATTCCTCTGCACGCTTTTTCGATGTCACCTATCCTTAGAGCGAGGCACCACCACTTTCGTAATACCGGATTCGCTTTCCGGCAGTGCGCCCAGAAAGCAAGTTTCTCCCATCCTTCTCAACTTAAAGACTAAGACTGTCATGAAAAAGACCAAAATTGTTTGCACCATCGGACCGAAAACCGAATCTGAAGAGATGTTAGCTAAAATGCTGGACGCTGGCATGAACGTTATGCGTCTGAACTTCTCTCATGGTGACTATGCAGAACACGGTCAGCGCATTCAGAATCTGCGCAACGTGATGAGCAAAACTGGTAAAACCGCCGCTATCCTGCTTGATACCAAAGGTCCGGAAATCCGCACCATGAAACTGGAAGGCGGTAACGATGTTTCTCTGAAAGCTGGTCAGACCTTTACTTTCACCACTGATAAATCTGTTATCGGCAACAGCGAAATGGTTGCGGTAACGTATGAAGGTTTCACTACTGACCTGTCTGTTGGCAACACCGTACTGGTTGACGATGGTCTGATCGGTATGGAAGTTACCGCCATTGAAGGTAACAAAGTTATCTGTAAAGTGCTGAACAACGGTGACCTGGGCGAAAACAAAGGTGTGAACCTGCCTGGCGTTTCCATTGCTCTGCCAGCACTGGCTGAAAAAGACAAACAGGACCTGATCTTTGGTTGCGAAAAAGGCGTAGACTTTGTTGCTGCTTCCTTTATTCGTAAGCGTTCTGACGTTATCGAAATCCGTGAGCACCTGAAAGCGCACGGCGGCGAAAACATCCACATCATCTCCAAAATCGAAAACCAGGAAGGCCTCAACAACTTCGACGAAATCCTCGAAGCCTCTGACGGCATCATGGTTGCGCGTGGCGACCTGGGTGTAGAAATCCCGGTAGAAGAAGTTATCTTCGCCCAGAAGATGATGATCGAAAAATGTATCCGTGCACGTAAAGTCGTTATCACTGCGACCCAGATGCTGGATTCCATGATCAAAAACCCACGCCCGACTCGCGCAGAAGCCGGTGACGTTGCAAACGCCATCCTCGACGGTACTGACGCAGTGATGCTGTCTGGTGAATCCGCAAAAGGTAAATACCCGCTGGAAGCGGTTTCTATCATGGCGACCATCTGCGAACGTACCGACCGCGTGATGAACAGCCGTCTCGAGTTCAACAATGACAACCGTAAACTGCGCATCACCGAAGCGGTATGCCGTGGTGCCGTTGAAACTGCTGAAAAACTGGATGCTCCGCTGATCGTGGTTGCTACCCAGGGCGGTAAATCTGCTCGCGCAGTACGTAAATACTTCCCGGATGCCACCATCCTGGCACTGACCACCAACGAAAAAACGGCTCATCAGTTGGTACTGAGCAAAGGCGTTGTGCCGCAGCTGGTTAAAGAGATCACTTCTACTGATGATTTCTACCGTCTGGGTAAAGAACTGGCTCTGCAGAGCGGTCTGGCACACAAAGGTGACGTCGTAGTTATGGTTTCTGGTGCACTGGTACCGAGCGGCACTACTAACACCGCATCTGTTCACGTCCTGTAATATTGCTTTTGTGAATTAATTTGTATATCGAAGCGCCCTGATGGGCGCTTTTTTTATTTAATCGATAACCAGAAGCAATAAAAAATCAAATCGGATTTCACTATATAATCTCACTTTATTTAAGATGAATCCGATGGAAGCATCCTGTTTTCTCTCAATTTTTTTATCTAAAACCCAGCGTTCGATGCTTCTTTGAGCGAACGATCAAAAATAAGTGCCTTCCCATCAAAAAAATATTCTCAACATAAAAAACTTTGTGTAATACTTGTAACGCTACATGGAGATTAACTCAATCTAGAGGGTATTAATAATGAAAGCTACTAAACTGGTACTGGGCGCGGTAATCCTGGGTTCTACTCTGCTGGCAGGTTGCTCCAGCAACGCTAAAATCGATCAGCTGTCTTCTGACGTTCAGACTCTGAACGCTAAAGTTGACCAGCTGAGCAACGACGTGAACGCAATGCGTTCCGACGTTCAGGCTGCTAAAGATGACGCAGCTCGTGCTAACCAGCGTCTGGACAACATGGCTACTAAATACCGCAAGTAATAGTACCTGTGAAGTGAAAAATGGCGCACATTGTGCGCCATTTTTTTGTCTGCTATTTACCACTACTGCGTCGCGCGTAACATATTCCCTTGCTCTGGTTCACCATTCTGCGCTGACTCTACTGAAGGCGCATTGCTGGCTGCGGGAGTTGCTCCACTGCTCACCGAAACCGGATACCCTGCCCGACGATACAACGCTTTATCGACTAACTTCTGATCTACAGCCTTATTGTCTTTAAATTGCGTAAAGCCTGCTGGCAGTGTGTATGGCATTGTCTGAACGTTTTGCTGTTCTTCTGCTGATAGTGGTCGATGTACTTCAACATAACGCATCCCGTTAGGTTCCACGGAATATTTCACCGGTTCGTTGATCACTTTCACCGGCGTTCCCGTCCGCACGCTGGAGAACAAGGCTTTAATATCCGGTGCATTCATGCGAATACACCCTGAACTGACGCGCAAACCAACGCTGTCCGGCGCACTGGTGCCATGAATGAGGTATTCGCCATTACCATGCGCGAGGCGCAGTGCGTAACGTCCTAGCGGGTTATTTGGTCCGGCAGGAACGACTGGCGGTAATTTAATGCCACGCTCCAGCGAACGCTGACGAATGCCTGCCGTAGGCGTCCAGGTTGGGTTAGGGATTTTCTGCCCAACACGCGTTTCCATCACCGGCGTTTCCAGCCCCTGCAATCCAATACCTATTGGATAAACCTGCACAATATTTTCTCCCGGCGGATAATAATAAAGGCGCAGCTCTGCAAGGTTAACGATAATCCCCTGACGCGGTGCATCAGGTAATAACAGTTGTGAAGGAATAGTTATCGTCGTACCAGGTTTTGGCACCGGGGCGATAGTGTTATTGGCTTCAAGGATCAACATTGCTGCAGTATCAAAACGTCGGGCAATAGCCTGAAGGTTTTTATCCCCTTCTTGCACCGTATACGTTTGATTTTGCCCAACCAGTCGGCTTCCGGTTGGTGGTAGCGGATAATCAACCGCCCAGGCAGCCTGGATGGCGCTAAAAGCGCCGATAAGCGTGAGTGTAAGCAAAGACGCGCGTTTCATTGTAAACCTCCTGTATTTGCCGGAGACTCACGCTGAAACGTCGGATGGTGCTTATGTTCACCTGAAACCAAAACACTCCTGTGCCGGTCAGTGTAAACATTGACCATCCGGCAATGTGAGCCAACCGGATGAAAGCTGTCCCTTTAGTTTAGCTAAGTGCAGCGGCTTTGGCGCGAATTGCGCGAATCATCGCTTCCAGACCTTGTGAACGAGATGGGGTGAGATGTTGGGTGAGCGCCATTTTTTCAAACCACGGACGCACATCGAAATTGACAATATCCTGCGGCGTCATCTGATCGTAGAGAATAAAGACGACCGCAATAAGCCCTTTCACAATCGCCGCATCGCTGTCGCCCTGCAATTCAATAATTCCCTGCGCATTCTGGCGCATGACAATCCACACCTGACTCTGGCAGCCCTGAATGCTATTTTGTGGGCTTCCGTCTTCGGCGCGTAATTCTGGCAGACGCTGGCCCAGCTCAATAATGTAGAGATATTTCTCTTCCCAGTTGGCGCAGCGTAAAAAATTACGCAGCAATTTTTCTTTATCCGGCAATAAAGCCATAGTGCCTCCCTGTTATCCCAGCAGACGGTGAATACGTTGCAGGCCGGTCACCAGACGCTCCACTTCTTCATGGGTGTTATACATGGCCAGCGACGCCCGACACATCGCAGGGACGTTGTAATAGGCCATTAATGGCATAGCGCAGTGATGTCCGGTACGCACAGCAATGCCGTAATTATCGAGAAAACTGCCAACATCATAGGCGTGGTGTTTACCGAGATTAAAAGCAATAACGCCAAGCCTGTTTTGTTGGCCATAGAGAGTGAGATCCGGTACAGATTCCAGCTGTGATAGCGCATAATGCATCAGATTCTGTTCATACTCGGCTATGCTATTAAGCCCCAGCGCCGAAACATACTCCAGCGCCGCGCCAAGACCAATGATGCCCCCGGTATTGGGTGTACCGGCTTCAAACCGCCATGGTGCTTTGGTCCAGGTAGTGCCTTCACTCAGGCTGACGGTGGCGATCATAGAACCGCCCCCTTCCCACGGCGGCATCTCCTGCAACAAGGCTTCTTTCACATAAAGAATGCCAATTCCGGTGGGGCCATACAGTTTATGCCCGGAGAACACGTAAAAGTCGCAATCCAGCGCCTGAACATCCACCGGATGATGCATCACCGCCTGAGCGCCATCCACCAGCACTTTTGCGCCATGCTGGTGCGCAAGCGTGATCATTTCCGCCAGTGGATTTTCTGTGCCAAGCACGTTGGAGACATGAGTAATTGCCAGCAGGCGAGTTTTCTCATCAAACAGCGTAGGCAGCGTCTCCAGTTGCAGCGTACCGTCGGGGTTGAGAGGGATCACACGCAGCTCTGCGCCAACGCGTGCGCAAAGCATCTGCCAGGGGACAATGTTAGCGTGGTGCTCCATCTGACTGATGATGATGTTATCGCCCGCCCGCACATTGCTGTTGCCCCAGCTATTGGCGACCAGATTGATCCCTTCCGTCGTGCCGCGGACAAACACCAGCTCTTCCGCCGAACGGGCATTAATAAACAGCGATGCCCGCTTGCGCACGTTCTCCATTTTCTCGGTCGCCTGGGCGCTTAAGGTATGAATACCGCGATGCACCGCCGCGTAGCCATGACGATAAAACTCGGCCTCGGCGTCAATCACCTGGCTCGGTTTCTGTGCACTGGCGGCGCTGTCGAGATAAGCCAGCGGCAAACCGTTTACCTCACGCGAAAGCACCGGAAAGTCGGCCCGCACTTTGTCGACGGAAAAAGTCATCTTGCACCTCCTGGCAGCCGTTGACCGATTCGGGCCAGCACCTGCTGTTTAAGCCCCTCATCACGCAGTGCTTCCGTCAGTTCGGCAGCAAAGGCGTAAATGATCATCTGCTGGGCATCCTGCTGATTGATCCCGCGCGAGCGCAGATAGAACATCTGTTCATCATCAATACGCCCCACCGTCGCGCCGTGGCTGCATTTCACATCATCTGCATAGATTTCCAGCTGCGGTTTTGTATCCACTTCCGCCAGTTTGCCCATCAGCAGATTATTGTTGGTCATCTGACCATCCGTTTTGATGGCGTGCTGCGCGACGTTGATCAAACCGTTAAATACCGCGCGGCCTTTGTCGCTGACGATAGTTTTGTGCAACTGTCGGCTGTTACAAAAACCTTTATTGTGTTCCAGCCAGGTACGGGTATCACACACCTCGTTTTTCACCGGCATCGCCAGGCTATTGATCCGCAGCGTGCTGTTTTCGCCATTGAGTTGCGTACTGGTGTTGTGTCGTAACACTGCGCCACCCAGCAGGAAACTATGGCTAAATGCGGTGGCATCGTCAGCCAGCAACAAATCGTTATGGGCAAAGTGGTGACTGACCGGGTTTTCAAACGCCAGCTTGATATGCTGCAAGTGGGCGTTCGCTGCGACATTGATAGTGAACCGTGCCCCGGTAAAATGACGAGCATCATTAAGGCTGACAAAATGTTCGATCACCGTTGCTTCGGCACCTTCCGCCAGATCCAGATGATGCCGGTAATGGGCAGTGTTCACCTCTTCACCTGCCACGCCCTGGGTGATATGCATTAACAGCAATGGCTTTGCCGGCCGTTGACCGCGCTTCACGGCGATATGCGTCACGCTTTGTGCCAGGCTTTCCGTCAAATGCAGAAACACTTCCGCCTGAATAGCGTCGGGTAACCCCTGACGGTCGTCGTTAATGCTCACTTCATATCCGCTGCCTTCAATTGCATCGCTCAGCGCGGGCACGTAACGTCCATCGACAAACACCAGCCGCACGGCGTCTAACGTTAACGCTAAGGCATCACGCTGCTGTGGGGATATATCTCCCGCAATGCTGACAAACTGACTATTGGTCAGCCCTTCCAGCGGCGTATATTTCCAGTTTTCATGTTTACGTGTCGGCAGTCCGGTACGCAGCAATTGTTGTAAATGCTGCTGTGCTTGCGGTGAGCGTTTTGTCCCTTCAGCTTCAAACAAGTGATGCCACTGTTGCAGCGCATTACTGCTGTTCGGTAAGCCAGCCATAACCCTGCTCCTCCAGTTGTTTGACCAACGTGAAATCGCCGGATTTCACAATTCGTCCCTGATATAGCACATGAACGTAATCAGGCTTGATGTAGTCGAGAATGCGTTGGTAGTGCGTAACAATGATGAATGAGCGCTTGCCATCACGCAGCGAGTTCACGCCATCGGCGACCACTTTTAATGCGTCAATATCCAGCCCGGAGTCCGACTCATCAAGAATGCATAACTCCGGTTCCAGCACCGCCATTTGCAAAATATCGTTGCGCTTTTTCTCGCCGCCGGAAAAACCAACGTTTACCGAACGGGTTAATAAATCTTCCGGCATCTTCAGGAGAGCGATTTTCTCTTCCATCAAATCCTGAAAATCAAAGCGGTCGAGCGTTTCCTGGCCGCGATAGCTGCGCACTGCATTAAGTGCCGTTTGCAGGAAAAACTGGTTACTGACGCCTGGAATCTCCACCGGATACTGGAAGGCCATAAAGATGCCTTCGCCTGCACGATCTTCCGGCGACAGTGCAAGCAAATCTTTGCCTTTGAACTCAACCGTGCCGCCCGTCACTTCATAATCTTCGCGCCCGGCAAGCGTTGCCGATAAGGTACTTTTGCCCGAACCGTTTGGCCCCATAATGGCGTGAACTTCGCCGGGACGAACGTCGAGGCTTAATCCACGCAGGATAGCTTTATCTTCCACGCTGACGTGTAAATCTTTAATACTTAACATGTTTATTCCTTATCCGACGCTGTGTTCAAGACTGATGGCGAGGAGTTTTTGTGCTTCAACGGCAAATTCCAGCGGCAGTTCTGAGAACACGTCTTTGCAGAAACCGTTAACAATCATCGAGATGGCGTCTTCTTCGCTGATCCCGCGTTGCAGGCAGTAAAACAGTTGATCTTCACCAATACGTGATGTCGTTGCCTCGTGCTCCAGTTGTGCGCTGTTATTGCGACATTCGACATACGGGAAGGTATGCGCCCCACAATTAGCGCCAATCAGCATTGAGTCGCACTGAGTGAAATTGCGCGCATTGGTTGCCGTCGGCATGATTTTCACTAAGCCGCGATAACTGTTCTGACTATGTCCGGCAGAGATCCCTTTCGAGATAATGGTCGATTTGGTGTTTTTACCGATGTGGATCATCTTGGTGCCGGTATCCGCTTGCTGATGACCGCTGGTCAGCGCCACTGAGTAAAACTCACCAATGGAGTTATCGCCGCGCAAAATGCAGCTGGGATATTTCCACGTAATCGCTGACCCGGTTTCTGATTGCGTCCATGACATTTTGCTGTTTTCGCCTTCGCACAAAGCACGCTTGGTGACGAAGTTGAGAATACCGCCGGTGTTGTTATCGCCAGGGAACCAGTTTTGTACCGTGGAATATTTCACCTCGGCGTTTTTATGGATGATGACTTCCACCACTGCCGCGTGCAACTGATAGCTGTCACGCACCGGAGCGGAACAGCCTTCAATGTAGCTGACGTAGCTGTCTTCGTCGGCCACCAGAATTGTGCGCTCAAACTGCCCGGTTTTTTCCGCGTTAATGCGAAAATAGGTGGAAAGTTCCATCGGGCAGCGCACGCCTTTAGGCACATAAATAAACGTACCGTCAGAGGCTACCGCCGCATTAAGTGCTGCAAAGAAGTTGTCATTCCCCGGCACCACGGTGCCGAGATATTTACGCACCAGTTCCGGGTGATCGTGGATCGCCTCACCAAAGGAACAGAAAATAATTCCCTGCTCCGCCAGTTTTTCGCGATAAGTGGTGGCAACCGAAACAGAGTCGAAAATGGCATCCACCGCCACCTCTTTGCCTTCCCGCACGGGAACGCCCAACTGCTCAAACGCCGCCTCCACCTCTTTACTTAAAAAGGCGTTCGCGCCAGTTTGCTGCACCGCGCCAGGTTCAGACGCGCAAGTGTCGTCACAATTACCGCACGATGGTGCTGAGTAGTAGCTGTAATCCTGATAATTCAGCTTGTCGTAGTGCGCTTTCAACCAGTGCGGTTCTTCCATCTCCAGCCATGCGCGATAGGCGTTTAGACGAAACTCCAGCATCCACTCCGGCTCATTACGCTTCGCCGAAATTGCGCGCACCACCTCTTCGTTTATCCCCTTTGCCAGCTCATCGGTGGCTAACTGGGTGAAGAATCCTTCTTTATAGTTCAGCGGGCCGCCGGTCCAGGTTTTGACATCGTCAGTTGCTTCAGTATTACGAGACATAGTACCGCCTATACCCTAAAGCTTTCGCCACAGCCACATTCATTCTGGGCTTTAGGGTTGTGAAATTTGAATATCTGATTAAGTCCTTCACGAACGAAATCGACTTCCGTGCCATCAATAAACGGCATCGATTGCAGCGGGACAAACAGCTTCGCGCCGTCGTGTTCAAACAGCAGATCGTCTTTGTCCGGCTCGCTAACACTGTCGAGCACATAGCCAAAGCCCGCGCAGCCCGTTTGCTTCACACCTAAGCGCACGCCGACCATACCTGGCTGCTTTGCCACCAGCTCGCGGATGTGTATCGCCGCTGCGGGTGTCAGCGTTAAGCCTTGCCAGGCGAAATCCTGTGGGTTAAAGGTTCCTGAATGCATGTCCATCTATTTACCTCACTTCATCGCTTTCAGCGTATAACAGCATGTTAGTGATAATGATTATCAGTTCAACCCAGCAAACGCAGGGGCTTTACCGTAAAACATTCTTTTTGCCTGCTTTTAATAAGCATAGCCCCTGATGTGTGGGTTAACAGGCACGCTAAGAATTAGGTATCTCATTGTTAGATAATGGTTATTATCTAAGGAGCATTAAGGCTGTGATGAAAAAGAAAAAGTTGTATTGAAAATGACTATTTAAGAGATAGGTAAAAAAGTGCAGCGTTCAGAAATAAGAAAACCCTTAAGTCTGTGCGACACAGGCTTAAGGGTTTCTACCCCATCCGGCGCTTATCTCCGGCACTCTCAGTGGCTTAGCTCTTGAAGGGGCGATAAGAATAATCTCATAAAGCTAACCCGCCGTTTTAACACAAACTGCGATTAGTATTATTTTTGAACAATATCAGGCGGTAGATAAGCAGTATTAAGAAGGTCATCGAACCTGGACGGAGGTTAATCCAGGTCGATTTGGCGAACTTGCGGCATTAAGTCAGGATCAATGCACGCCCAGACGCCAGGCGAAGTAGATTTCTTCTTTTAATTCAGCAGAAGAGAGAGTAAGCAGGTCAGCAAATTCAAGTTCTAGTTGTTTCAGACGTTTGAGATATTGGGCAGGTGAAAGATTGCTCTGGTCACGGCGTAAAAATTCAATGGCCAGCTGGGTGGGATCAAGTTGAGTAGACATAGCATCCTCGCTTTTAGACAAGACCTGCACAGTATACCACCGTTTACTGTGCAGATAATGACCAAAAGCAATATGCGTCACACTTTTCTGGTGACAACGTCACAAAATGGCGGTCGTCAATCGTGACGAACAGCACAAACGCCCTTTCTCATCGAAGATTTCAATCTGCCAGACCTGGTGACGCGAACCGAGATGCAACGGTTTACATATGCCGCGCACCCGCCCTTCTCGTGCCGAGCGGACGTGATTAGCATTGATTTCCAGACCAACCACTTTTTGCTCACCTTCGGTACATAAATAACCGGCAACGGAACCGATACTTTCGGCCAGTACCACGGATGCTCCTCCATGCAGCAACCCGAAAGGCTGCTTTGTCCGCGAGTCTACTGGCATTGTCGCTTCAAGGGTGTCATCACCAATATGTTCAAAGCGAATATCCAGGAACCCCACCATGTTTCCTTCACCCATAGCATTCAGTGCTTCCAGGGTGATTTTCCGTTTCCATATCATTTAATAATCTCCAGTAAAGCCTGCACAGGATGGCGTACCCCCGTGCCTTCAACCCGTTTTACCTGGCTACGGCAGGAATATCCGGTCGCCAGACAGCGGTTACGCGGCAGTCGCTGCATAGCCTGATGCCAGGATAACTCATAGATCCCGAGCGAATTTTCATGGTTTTTCGCTTCATGTCCGTAAGTCCCTGCCATGCCGCAGCAACCCACGCTGACATTTTCCAGTTTCGCGCCAAAACGGGCAAATATCGCGGCCCATTGTGCTGGCGCGCCCGGCAAAGCGGTAACCTCGGTACAGTGACCAAAGAAATACCATGATTCACCGCTGACTGTAGCCACTGGATGTGACTCAAGTGCGCTTGCCAGCCATTCATTCGCAAGTAAGACGTTAAACTCGCCACGTTCCTCGCCCAGCGCCAGTTTATATTCATCGCGATAACAAAGTACCAGCGCCGGATCGACGCCCACCATTGGCATCCCAAGCTTAGCCATACGGTTGAGGAAATCCGCCGTCTTTTTCGCCGTCTTCGCAAAACGATTAAGAAAGCCTTTGATATGCTGGGCTTTGCCATTTGGCGAAAATGGCAGTAACACAGGCTGGAAACCTAATTTTTCAACCAGACGGACAAAATCCGCCACCACTTGCGCATCGTAATAGCTGGTAAAGGGGTCCTGCACCACCAACACCGTGCGCGCTTTCTGCTCTGCATTGAGAGCTTCAAGCTGTTCCAGCGTCATGTTTGCCGAGCGATGCCCCACCATTTGTTGTTGTAGCGAGGGGACCGACAGCAGTGGCAAATCAACCATGCCGATATGTTTTTCCGAGAGTTTGCGCACCAGCGGCTGGTTAATGAAGAAGTTAAAGGTTTTCGGCGCGCGTGCCATCAGCGGTGCGTAGCTCTCGACCGTAGCAACGAGGTGGTCGCGAAGCGGGCGTAAATAACGGGTGTGATAGAGCTGCAGAAAACGAGAGCGAAACTCCGGCACATCAATTTTGATGGGGCACTGGGTCGAACAAGCTTTACAGGCCAGACAGCCCGACATCGCCTCTTTGACTTCGTGTGAGAAGTCATATTCGCCTTTATTCGCATGCCAGCTATTGCGCGTGCGGGCAATTAACGTCCGCAAACTGACGCCGGATTCAGGCAGTTCTTGTTCCAGTTTGAGTGGGTCAACGCCGCGATCCGCCAACAAGCGCAGCCATTCACGCACCAGCGTTGCGCGCCCTTTCGGTGAATGAATCCGGTTCTGGGTGATCTTCATCGACGGACACATCGGACTACGGGCATCAAAGTTGAAGCATAAACCGTTGCCGTTACACTCCATCGCACCGCGCCACTGCTGGCGTACCGCAATGGGGATCTGCCGATCGAATGTACCGCGCTTCACCGCGTCCACTTTCATCATCGGCGCATCGAGACCTTCTGGCGGGCAAATCTTCCCTGGGTTGAGTCGGTTATGCGGGTCAAATGCCGCTTTCACTTTGCGCAGTTCTGCAAAAAGTTCCTCACCGAAAAACGCCGGGCTGTATTCAGCGCGAAAACCTTTGCCGTGCTCGCCCCACAACAAACCACCGTATTTCGCAGTCAGCGCCACCACGTCATCAGAGATTTGCTTCATCAAAATCTCTTGTTGCGGATCGCACATATCCAGTGCCGGACGGACGTGCAAGACACCTGCGTCGACGTGACCGAACATACCGTAGCTTAAGCCGTGGCTGTCGAGCAGCGCGCGAAATTCAGCAATATAATCGGCCAGATGTTCCGGCGGTACGCAGGTATCCTCAGCAAACGGAATTGGCTTAGCGGCACCTTTGGCATTGCCAAGCAGACCAACGGCTTTTTTGCGCATCGCATAGATACGTTCAACCCCCGCCAGCTCGCGGCACACCTGCCAGCCAATCACACCTGCCTGTTGGCTGGCAATCAGCTCATCAAGCCGCACACAGAGTGCATTAACTCGCTCGTCAATCAGCGCCTCATCATCACCAGCAAATTCCACAATGTTCAGTCCGAGCATCTCTTTGTCAGGCATATCGGTAATCAACTCGCTGACGGAATGCCAGACAATATCTTCCCGCGCCAGATTCAGCACTTTTGAGTCCACCGTCTCTACCGAAAGCGCCCGCGCCTCAACCATAAACGGCGCGTTACGCAGCGCAGAGTCAAAAGAGTCATATTTGACATTCACCAGACGGCGCACTTTAGGCAAGCGCGTAATATCCAGCCGCGCTTCGGTAATAAAGGCCAGCGTCCCTTCTGAACCCGTCAGAATGCGCGTCAGGTCGAACTCGGTCATCTCATCGTTAAAGACATGACGCAGATCGTAACCGGTAAGAAAGCGGTTAAGTTTGGGGAAGTTGTCGATGATTAACTGGCGTTGCTGACGGCAACGTTGATAAACCGTGTTATAAATTCGCCCGATTGTGGTATTGGATTTACCCAGCGTTTCCGCCAGCTCGACGGGTAAAGGTTGCGTATCGAGAATATCGCCCCCCAACAACACCGCGCGTACGCCAAGTACGTGATCTGACGTTTTGCCATAGACCAGCGATCCCTGACCGGATGCATCGGTATTGATCATCCCACCGAGCGTTGCCCGGTTGCTGGTCGAAAGTTCCGGCGCAAAAAAGTAGCCGAACGGTTTCAGGTACTGATTGAGTTGGTCTTTTATCACCCCGGCCTCAACGCGCACCCAGCCCTCTTCAGGGTTAATTTCGATGATGCGGTTCATATGGCGGGACATATCAACAATAATCCCCTGGTTGAGCGCCTGACCGTTAGTGCCGGTGCCGCCGCCGCGGGGGGTAAAGATCAGCGATGAATAGCGTTCCTGCGCGGCAAGACGGGCGATCAGCGCCACATCTGCGGTTGAACGCGGAAATACCACCGCATCGGGGAGAAGTTGGTAAATACTGTTGTCGGTCGACATTGTCAGACGATCGGCATAACTTGTCGCCGCATCGCCGGTAAAACCTTGTTGCTCCAGCTCTTGCAAAAAATTAAGCACCAGTTGAACGACGCCGGGTGCCAGGGAAATCTGTGGAATCATTATATTGACCCTTTCCTGCGGTCTGTGATGTAGGTCGATACACTATTCTTTCAGGCGGCTGCAATAGCGCACTGAAAGGTGATGTTTATTTACTCTATGGATTTCGAGTTGCAGGAAGGCGGCAAGCGAGTGAACTCCAGGAGCTTACAATAGTAAGTGACTGGGGTGAACGAACGTAGCCGCAGCACATGCAACTTGAAATACGACGAGTAAATCGTTTGCGTGTTGCCTGAGTTGTTGTACCACATTTTTTTCTAACACGCCCATCAGAATTAAGGGCAGAATCGGCCTGTTAAAAACCGCTGAAATTGCTCATCATTATGCAGGTGAGTTTCGCGTGTTCACGTCGCGTCGACGATTTGACGCACAAAAAAGGTGAAAAGTAGTTATGGTAAATGTTCGTCAGCCCAGGGATGTCGCACAAATTCTGCTTTCGGTGCTGTTTTTAGCCATCATGATTGTGGCATGTCTGTGGATTGTTCAACCCTTTATTCTCGGCTTTGCATGGGCCGGTACGGTGGTTATCGCCACCTGGCCGGTATTGTTACGTTTGCAAAAGATCATGTTTGGCCGCCGCTCTCTCGCCGTTCTGGTGATGACGCTGTTATTAGTGATGGTGTTTATCATCCCTATTGCTTTGCTGGTTAACAGTATCGTCGACGGCAGCGGCCCGCTAATTAAAGCCATTTCCAGCGGCGACATGACGTTACCCGATCTGGCGTGGCTTAATACCATTCCGGTGATTGGCGCGAAGCTGTATGCAGGCTGGCACAACTTGCTGGATATGGGGGGTACGGCGATCATGGCGAAAGTCCGCCCTTATATTGGCACCACCACCACCTGGTTCGTTGGGCAGGCGGCGCATATCGGGCGCTTTATGGTGCATTGTGCGCTGATGCTTCTCTTCAGTGCCCTGCTGTACTGGCGCGGTGAACAGGTGGCACAAGGCATTCGCCATTTTGCAACCCGTCTGGCAGGCGTTCGCGGAGATGCCGCCGTGCTGCTGGCGGCACAGGCTATCCGCGCGGTGGCGCTGGGTGTGGTGGTGACGGCGTTAGTACAGGCAGTGCTTGGCGGTATCGGCCTCGCCGTATCCGGCGTACCTTATGCAACGTTGCTAACGGTGTTAATGATCCTCTCCTGCCTTGTCCAGCTTGGCCCGTTGCCGGTACTGATTCCGGCGATTATCTGGCTCTACTGGACCGGCGATACCACCTGGGGAACGGTATTGTTAGTGTGGAGCGGTGTGGTTGGCACGCTGGATAACGTCATCCGCCCAATGTTAATTCGCATGGGTGCCGATTTACCGCTGATCCTGATCCTCTCTGGCGTTATTGGTGGTTTGATTGCTTTCGGGATGATCGGTCTGTTTATTGGTCCGGTTCTGTTAGCCGTTTCCTGGCGTCTGTTTGCCGCGTGGGTGGAAGAAGTCCCGCCACCGACGGACCAACCGGAAGAAATTCTCGAAGAACTTGGCGAAATCGAGAAACCGAATAAGTAATTTCTCATCAGGCGGCTCTGCCGCCTGATTGTTAATCACCGCTAATTGATATTTGCTTGCTCTTCCCCATATTTTCCTGCTTACCGCCATTCAGCTGGTAGTACCTGTCGCAAATTCTTTACAGTTTTTAAACTAATGAGACGAATCTGATCGACGCAAAAAGTCCGTATGCCTACTATTAGCTCACGGTTATAAATCAACATATTGATTTATAAGCATGGAAATCCCCTGAGTGAAACAACGAATTGCTGTGTGTAGTCTTTTCCCATCTCCCACGATGGGCTTTTTTTTAACATTTTTCCGCTTCGCTACCTCGCCCCTCACTCTTTCCAATAATGTTGCACAAGATACTGTGACTCTCTTCAAGCCGTCAGCAGGCTGATAATGTTATTTATATTTTATTGTTTATTTCATGCAGCCATTACACGATGAACGCTTATGAACTCCAGGCACTCCGCCATATTTTTGCCATGACTATTGATGAATGCGCGACCTGGATTGCCCAGACCGGTGACAGTGAAAGCTGGCGTCAGTGGGAAAATGGCAAATGCGCCATTCCTGATTGTGTAGTCGAGCAACTGTTGGCTATGCGTCAGCAACGAAAAAAACATCTTCATGCCATCATAGAGAAAATAAATAACCGCATCGGCAACAACACCATGCGTTTTTTCCCCGACTTAACCGCGTTTCAACAAGTCTACCCTGATGGCAATTTTATTGACTGGAAGATCTATCAATCGGTAGCCGCTGAATTATATGCACACGATCTGGAGCGGCTTTGTTAATTTTTCCACAGAAAGGAATTGTCGTTGTTACAACAATAATGAATGGATACTGACACAACATCGCTACACTTTTTAAAGCACCTTTGCTAAGTAGAACCTATGAAAAATCCCTATTACCCTACCGCACTTGGGTTGTATTTTAATTACCTGGTGCATGGTATGGGCGTCATTTTGATGAGCCTGAATATGGCCTCGCTGGAGACACTTTGGCAGACTAATGCCGCGGGTGTCTCGATAGTTATCTCATCGCTGGGCATTGGTCGATTAAGTGTCTTGCTTTTTGCAGGATTATTATCCGATCGCTTTGGTCGCCGCCCTTTTATCATGCTCGGGATGTGCTGCTATATGGCCTTCTTTTTTGACATCCTGCAGACCAATAACATCATTATCGCTTATGTTTTTGGCTTTCTGGCGGGAATGGCAAACAGTTTTCTCGATGCAGGCACTTATCCCAGTTTGATGGAAGCTTTTCCACGCTCACCTGGGACAGCCAATATTTTAATTAAAGCATTTGTTTCCAGCGGACAATTTTTATTACCGCTAATCATTAGCCTGTTAGTGTGGGCTGAACTGTGGTTCGGTTGGTCCTTTATGATTGCTGCAGGCATTATGTTTATTAACGCTCTGTTTTTATACCGTTGTACGTTCCCACCCCATCCGGGTCGTCGCTTACCTGTCATAAAGAAAACCACCAGCTCTACGGAACATCGCTGTTCAATTATCGATTTAGCCAGTTATACCTTATATGGCTATATCTCAATGGCAACGTTTTATCTGGTTAGCCAGTGGCTGGCACAGTACGGACAATTTGTTGCAGGCATGTCATACACTATGTCGATCAAACTACTCAGTATCTACACCGTGGGTTCGCTGCTTTGTGTATTTATTACCGCTCCACTCATTCGTAATACCGTTCGCCCAACAACATTACTGATGCTGTACACCTTTATCTCATTTATTGCTCTGTTTACCGTCTGCCTGCATCCCACATTTTATGTGGTGATAATATTTGCTTTTGTCATTGGTTTTACCTCTGCTGGAGGTGTTGTGCAAATTGGCCTGACGTTAATGGCTGAACGTTTCCCTTACGCTAAAGGTAAAGCTACAGGGATCTATTACAGTACGGGCAGTATTGCGACCTTTACTATTCCGTTGATTACGGCTCATCTGTCCCAAAGAAGTATTGCCGATATTATGTGGTTCGATACTGCCATCGGTTTTTTACTGGCACTGTTTATCGGCTTACGCAGCCGCAAAAAAACGCGGCATCACTCGCTAAAGGAAAATGTCGCTCCGGGTGGGTAATGCAATATTCTTTTCAGGTCATGCAAGATCTTACGGATAAATAACTCTTTCTGCGCTAACTAAGGAAAATCGCGATCAAAAACAAACTATGACATGCAATATTCCTGGAAACATAAACTTTATGCCATGTACCCAGGGAAAATCATCTTCAGTATAGTAATTATGTAAACCGTCGGAGAACAATACGTACGGTAACGAAATTATCTTTCAGCACGCCATTTATCCTGGCTGTTCTTTGTATTTACTTCAGCTATTTCCTGCACGGCATTAGTGTTATTACGCTTGCCCAAAATATGACATCTCTGTCAGAAAAGTTTTCCACTGACAACGCGGGCATTGCCTATTTAATTTCCGGTATCGGTTTGGGGCGATTGATCAGTATTTTATTCTTCGGTGTGATCTCCGATAAGTTTGGTCGTCGGGCGGTGATATTAATGGCAGTAATAATGTATCTGCTATTCTTCTTTGGTATTCCCGCTTGCCCGAATTTAACTCTCGCCTACGGTCTGGCAGTGTGCGTAGGTATCGCTAACTCAGCGCTGGATACGGGTGGCTACCCCGCGCTCATGGAATGCTTTCCGAAAGCCTCTGGTTCGGCGGTCATACTGGTTAAAGCGATGGTGTCATTTGGGCAAATGTTCTACCCAATGCTGGTGAGCTATATGTTGCTCAATAATATCTGGTACGGCTATGGGCTGATTATTCCGGGTATTCTGTTTGTACTGATCACGCTGATGCTGTTGAAAAGCAAATTCCCCAGCCAGTTGGTGGACGCCAGCGTAGCTAATGAATTACCGCAAATGAACAGCAAAACCTTTAGTCTGGCTGGAAGGTGTTTCATCGGTACTGTTCGGTGTAGCCGCATTCTCGACCTTTTATGTGATTGTGGTGTGGATGCCCAAATATGCGATGGCTTTTGCTGGTATGTCAGAAGCTGAGGCATTAAAAACCATCTCTTATTACAGTATGGGCTCGTTGGTCTGTGTCTTTATTTTTGCCGCACTACTGAAAAAAATGGTCCGGCCCATCTGGGCTAATGTATTTAACTCTGCGCTGGCAACAATAACAGCTGCCATTATCTACCTGTACCCTTCTCCACTGGTGTGTAATGCCGGCGCCTTTGTTATCGGTTTCTCAGCAGCTGGCGGCATTTTACAGCTCGGTGTTTCGGTCATGTCAGAGTTTTTCCCCAAAAGCAAAGCCAAAGTCACCAGTATTTATATGATGATGGGTGGACTGGCTAACTTTGTTATTCCGCTGATTACCGGTTATCTGTCGAACATCGGCCTGCAATATATCATTGTTCTCGATTTTACTTTCGCGCTGCTGGCCCTGATTACCGCAATTATTGTTTTTAGCCGCTATTACCGCGTTTTTATTATTCCTGAGAATGATGTGCGGTTTGGCGAACGCAAATTTAGCACCCGGTTAAACACAATTAAGCATAGAGGTTAAAGGAGTTAATTATGGATGTTACCGCAAAATACGAATTGATTGGATTGATGGCTTATCCTATCCGCCACAGTTTATCGCCTGAAATGCAGAATAAAGCCTTAGAAAAAGCGGGATTGCCATTTACCTATATGGCCTTCGAAGTGGATAACGATAGCTTTCCCGGAGCAATTGAAGGATTAAAAGCCCTCAAAATGCGCGGAACTGGTGTGTCGATGCCGAACAAACAACTGGCGTGTGAATATGTTGATGAATTAACGCCAGCAGCCAAACTGGTGGGTGCCATCAACACCATCGTTAATGATGATGGCTATCTGCGTGGCTATAACACCGACGGCACGGGCCATATTCGCGCCATTAAAGAGAGCGGTTTTGATATCAAAGGCAAAACGATGGTGCTGTTAGGGGCCGGAGGTGCCTCAACGGCGATTGGCGCGCAGGGGGCAATTGAAGGTTTAAAAGAAATTAAACTCTTTAACCGTCGGGATGAGTTCTTCGATAAAGCCCTCGCCTTCGCGCAGCGGGTTAACGAAAACACCGATTGTGTCGTCACGGATACCGATCTCGCCGATCAGCAAGCCTTTGCTGAAGCCCTGGCTTCCGCCGACATTTTAACCAATGGCACAAAAGTAGGTATGAAACCCCTTGAGAATGAATCATTGGTTAATGATATCAGTCTGTTACATCCGGGACTGCTGGTCACTGAATGCGTGTATAACCCGCATATGACGAAGTTATTGCAGCAGGCACAACAAGCTGGTTGCAAAACGATTGATGGATACGGCATGTTGTTGTGGCAAGGGGCTGAACAGTTCACGTTATGGACTGGCAAAGATTTCCCTCTGGAATATGTTAAACAGGTCATGGGGTTCGGTGCCTGACAGGCTGACCGCGTGCAGAAAGGGTAAAAAATGAAAACCGTAACTGTAAAAGATCTCGTCATTGGTGCGGGCGCACCTAAAATCATCGTCTCGCTGATGGCGAAAGATATCGCCCGCGTGAAATCCGAAGCTCTCGCCTATCGTGAAGCGGACTTTGATATTCTGGAATGGCGTGTGGACCACTTTGCCGACCTCTCCAATGTGGAGTCTGTCATGGCGGCGGCAAAAATTCTCCGTGAAACCATGCCAGAAAAACCGCTGCTGTTTACCTTCCGCAGTGCCAAAGAAGGCGGCGAGCAGGCGATTTCCACCGAGGCTTATATTGCTCTCAATCGTGCAGCCATCGACAGCGGCCTGGTTGATATGATCGATCTGGAGTTATTTACCGGCGATGATCAGGTCAAAGAAACCGTCGCCTACGCCCACGCGCATGATGTGAAAGTTGTCATGTCCAACCATGACTTCCATAAAACGCCGGAAGCCGAAGAAATCATTGCCCGTCTGCGCAAAATGCAGTCCTTCGACGCCGATATTCCTAAGATTGCGCTGATGCCGCAAAGTACCAGCGATGTGCTGACGTTGCTTGCCGCGACCCTGGAGATGCAGGAGCAGTATGCCGATCGTCCAATCATCACGATGTCGATGGCAAAAACTGGCGTAATTTCTCGTCTGGTTGGTGAAGTATTTGGCTCGGCGGCAACTTTTGGTGCGGTAAAAAAAGCCTCTGCGCCAGGGCAAATCTCGGTAAATGATTTGCGCACGGTATTAACTATTTTACATCAGGCATAAGCAATAATATTTCGGCGGAAATACCCTCCCCCGCCGAAATAAAAAAAGTATTTTTAACCGTATTTTGGTAATGACTCCAACTTACTGATAGTGTTTTATGTTCAGATAATGCCCGATGACCTTGTCATGCAGCTCCAC
>NZ_JBDYCV010000076.1:0-19840 GCF_040495915.1 Shigella sp. FJ200513
CCTGGAAATACCCCACAGCCCCGAAAAAGAGCCAGTCAGTTGCTTAACTGACTGGCATTACTCCCCCGGTGACGTTTGTTGCCGGGTTTTCTCGTTTTTGGTCACTTACTCATCAACTCATTTCATTTGTTATATGAATGTTTCTTACCACCCTCACGCGACAAATATCATCACAGTTAATATGTCATACAATTTATGTTGCAACACAAACGTTTCCCTATTTTCATAAACCGTATTTTATCGCTATGAAAAAGAAATTATCGCCATGATTAACTAAAAGTATTGATTTTTTCAGTTCAACCTACATATATTGCGCGCCCCGGAAGAAGTCAGATGTCGTTTAATGGGCAAATATTGCCCTTAAATTCTCTTTTACTTTTGATTTACAGAGTAAAGCGTTGGGATAATCTATCTTCCAAGCAGATTATTGTATTTGGGATCAAGATCACTGATAGATACATAACTTGTGTGTATCTTTCCGCCCTCAAATTATTACGGCGGTAAATGATTAAGCCATCGCCGATAGACAGATTTCATTTTTACGGTCAGGCACCTTCCCGGGCTGAACTGGCTAAAAGCTGAATTATTTGCATTCCTCCAGGAGAAATAGATGGAAACGACTCAAACCAGCACGATTGCGTCGAAAGACTCTCGTAGTGCCTGGCGCAAGACAGACACCATGTGGATGCTGGGCCTTTACGGCACGGCAATCGGCGCGGGCGTGCTGTTCCTGCCAATCAACGCCGGTGTTGGCGGTATGATCCCGCTGATCATCATGGCTATCCTTGCGTTCCCGATGACGTTTTTTGCTCACCGCGGCCTGACTCGCTTCGTACTGTCTGGTAAAAACCCGGGCGAAGACATCACCGAGGTTGTAGAAGAACACTTTGGTATTGGCGCAGGTAAACTGATTACCCTGCTCTACTTCTTCGCTATCTACCCGATCCTGCTGGTTTATAGCGTGGCAATCACCAATACCGTTGAAAGCTTCATGTCTCACCAGCTGGGTATGACGCCACCGCCGCGTGCGATTCTGTCGCTGATCCTGATCGTGGGTATGATGACCATCGTTCGCTTTGGTGAGCAGATGATCGTTAAAGCGATGAGTATTCTGGTATTCCCGTTTGTTGGCGTACTGATGCTGCTGGCTCTGTACCTGATCCCGCAGTGGAACGGCGCAGCACTGGAAACGCTGTCTCTGGACACTGCATCTGCAACCGGAAACGGTCTGTGGATGACCCTGTGGCTGGCAATTCCGGTAATGGTGTTCTCGTTCAACCACTCTCCGATCATCTCTTCTTTCGCCGTTGCGAAGCGTGAAGAGTACGGCGATATGGCAGAACAGAAATGCTCGAAGATCCTGGCATTCGCACACATCATGATGGTGCTGACCGTAATGTTCTTCGTCTTCAGCTGCGTACTGAGCCTGACTCCGGCAGACCTGGCTGCGGCTAAAGAGCAGAACATCTCGATTCTGTCTTACCTGGCTAACCACTTTAACGCACCGGTTATCGCGTGGATGGCTCCGATTATCGCGATTATCGCTATCACCAAATCCTTCCTCGGCCACTACCTGGGCGCACGTGAAGGCTTCAACGGTATGGTGATTAAATCTCTGCGTGGTAAAGGTAAGTCTATCGAAATCAACAAGCTGAACCGTATCACTGCGCTGTTCATGCTGGTAACGACCTGGATTGTTGCCACCCTGAACCCGAGCATCCTGGGTATGATTGAAACCCTGGGCGGCCCAATCATCGCGATGATCCTGTTCCTGATGCCGATGTACGCAATTCAGAAAGTACCGGCAATGCGTAAGTACAGCGGTCACATCAGCAACGTATTCGTTGTCGTGATGGGTCTGATTGCAATCTCCGCAATCTTCTACTCTCTGTTCAGCTAAGTCCTTTCGCGCCGCTTTCGGGCGGCGCTTCCTCCGTTTTAACGCGATGTATTTCCTATGATTAGCGTATTCGATATTTTCAAAATCGGCATTGGCCCTTCCAGTTCTCATACCGTTGGACCAATGAAAGCGGGTAAACAATTTACCGACGATCTGATTGCCCGTAACCTGCTTAAAGACGTGACCCGCGTGGTGGTTGACGTGTACGGCTCGCTCTCTCTGACTGGTAAAGGCCACCACACAGATATCGCCATTATTATGGGCCTGGCGGGTAACCTGCCGGATACCGTGGATATCGATTCCATCCCCGGTTTTATTCAGGATGTGAATACTCATGGTCGCCTGATGCTGGCAAACGGTCAGCATGAAGTGGAGTTCCCGGTTGATCAGTGCATGAACTTCCATGCAGACAACCTTTCTCTGCATGAAAACGGTATGCGCATTACCGCGCTGGCGGGCGATAAAGTCGTTTACAGCCAGACTTACTACTCTATTGGCGGTGGCTTTATCGTTGATGAAGAGCATTTTGGCCAGCAGGATAGCGCACCGGTTGAAGTTCCTTATCCGTACAGTTCAGCAGCCGATCTGCAAAAACATTGTCAGGAAACCGGGCTGTCACTCTCTGGCCTGATGATGAAAAACGAGCTGGCGCTGCACAGTAAAGAAGAGCTGGAACAGCACCTGGCGAACGTCTGGGAAGTCATGCGTGGCGGTATTGAGCGCGGTATTTCCACCGAAGGCGTGTTGCCTGGCAAACTGCGCGTTCCACGCCGTGCTGCGGCACTACGCCGGATGCTGGTCAGCCAGGATAAAACCACCACTGACCCGATGGCGGTTGTTGACTGGATCAACATGTTTGCACTGGCAGTGAACGAAGAGAACGCTGCTGGCGGTCGCGTGGTGACTGCGCCGACTAACGGTGCGTGCGGGATTATCCCGGCTGTGCTGGCGTACTACGATAAGTTTATCCGCGAAGTGAACGCTAACTCACTGGCTCGTTACCTGCTGGTAGCCAGCGCCATTGGTTCTCTTTATAAGATGAACGCGTCGATTTCTGGTGCCGAAGTGGGTTGCCAGGGTGAAGTTGGCGTGGCGTGCTCTATGGCGGCAGCTGGTCTGGCAGAACTGTTAGGCGCAAGCCCGGCGCAGGTTTGCATCGCAGCGGAAATCGCGATGGAGCACAACCTCGGTCTGACTTGTGACCCGGTCGCGGGGCAGGTTCAGGTACCGTGCATTGAGCGTAACGCCATTGCAGCAGTGAAAGCGGTGAACGCCGCGCGTATGGCACTGCGCCGTACCAGCGAACCGCGCGTCTGCCTCGATAAAGTTATCGAAACCATGTACGAAACAGGTAAAGACATGAACGCCAAGTACCGCGAAACCTCTCGCGGCGGCCTGGCGATGAAGATCGTTGCCTGCGATTAATCTCTCCCAGAGGCCTCGTTTTGCGAAGCCTCTTCCTGTTTTCTCAACCAGCCATAGCCTGTTCCGGCATCGAATGTTACCCTTATCGCCTGATCTTTAAGGGGGTTATCGTGGCTGTTCATTTGCTTATTGTCGATGCACTGAATCTTATCCGTCGCATTCATGCCGTTCAGGGTTCGCCCTGTGTCGAAACCTGCCAGCATGCGCTCGATCAGCTCATTATGCACAGCCAGCCAACCCACGCGGTCGCCGTTTTTGATGATGAAAACCGCAGTAGCGGCTGGCGTCATCAGCGTTTACCAGATTACAAAGCGGATCGACCGCCAATGCCGGAAGAGTTGCACGACGAGATGCCTGCATTACGCGCCGCCTTTGAGCAACGCGGCGTCCCGTGCTGGTCAGCCAGCGGCAACGAAGCCGATGACTTAGCCGCCACACTGGCGGTCAAAGTGACACAGGCCGGGCATCAGGCAACGATTGTTTCGACAGATAAAGGCTACTGTCAGTTACTTTCACCGACATTACGTATTCGTGATTACTTCCAGAAACGTTGGCTGGATGCGCCATTTATCGATAAAGAATTTGGCGTTCAACCGCAGCAGTTGCCCGATTACTGGGGACTTGCGGGGATCAGCAGTTCAAAGGTACCGGGTGTTGCGGGAATCGGACCAAAAAGCGCCACGCAGCTGCTGGTCGAGTTTCAGAGTCTGGAAGGGATATATGAGAATCTGGATGCGGTTGCCGAAAAGTGGCGCAAAAAATTAGAAACCCATAAAGAGATGGCGTTTCTGTGCCGCGATATTGCCCGCTTACAAACCGATTTGCATATCGACGGCAATTTACAGCAATTGCGGTTGGTACGGTAACGGCGAGCCGGATACGCCGCAAATCGTATCCGGCATTATCACATCAGCGCATTTACCAGGCGGTATGGTAAAGCTCTACAATATCCTCAAGCGTTGCTTCACGCGGGTTGCCACCGGTACAAACATCATCCAGTGCCGCCTGAGCCAGTGCCGAAATGTCTTCCTTGCGTACACCAACATCACGCAAATGTGGCGGAATACCGACATCACGGTTGAGGGCAAACACCGCTTCAACAGCGGCATTACGCGCCCCTTCCAGGCTCATACCTTCCACTTTCACGCCCATAACGCGCGCGATATCGCGGTACTTCTCACCGGTAAAGTCAGCGTTATAGCGCATGACATGCGGTAACAGGATGGCGTTCGCAACACCGTGTGGAGTGTTATAAAACGCGCCCAGTGGATGCGCCATACCATGCACCAACCCTAACCCAACATTCGAGAAGCCCATACCCGCAACATACTGCCCGAGCGCCATTTCTTCTCCGGCATCCTTATCACCAGCAACCGATCCTCGCAGCGCCCCAGCAATGATTTCAATCGCTTTAATGTGCAGTGCATCGGTTAGTGCCCACGCGCCACGGGTAATATACCCCTCAATAGCATGAGTGAGCGCATCAACACCCGTCGCGGCTTTCAGCGCCGGAGGCATACCATCCATCATGTCAGCATCAATAAACGCCACCTGCGGGATATCATGCGGATCAACGCAAACAAACTTGCGCCGTTTTTCTTCGTCAGTGATCACGTAGTTAATGGTCACTTCTGCCGCAGTACCTGCTGTGGTGGGGATTGCCAGAATCGGTACACTGGGTTTATTGGTCGGGGAAAGCCCTTCCAGGCTACGCACATCGGCAAACTCCGGGTTGTTGCTGATAATGCCAATTGCTTTACAAGTATCCTGTGGAGAACCACCACCAATAGCGATCAGGTAATCCGCGCCGCTATTCTGGAATACACCGAGCCCTTCTTTGACGACAGTAATTGTTGGGTTGGGCACTACGCCGTCGTAAATCGCCCATGCCAGCCCTGCAGCATCCATCTTATCGGTCACTTTCGCCACCACGCCGCATTGCACCAGCGTTTTATCGGTGACGATCAGCGCCTTCTGATAACCACGGCGTTTCACCTCATCGGTTAAAGCCCCAACAGCACCCCGACCAAACCATGCCGTTTCGTTCAGAATCATTCTGTTAGCCATCATCCTTCTCCTTGTTGCTTTACGAAATTACTCTTCAATCCGTAACCCATAGGTTTTGAATTTCTCCAGCACTACGGCAATCTCTTCATCGCTCAGCACTGGCACCGGGTCCGTAATCGCCAGGGTCGTCAGGTAAAGTTGCGCCAGCACTTCAACTTCATGCGCCAGCCATAACGCTTTTTCCAGATTCACCTCACAAGCGATAAGCCCATGATGTTGTAACAAAGTTGCCTTACGATTTTTGAGAGCCAGCGCAACATGTTCAGAAAGTTCGCGTGTTCCAAAGGTCGCATAAGGCGCGCAAGGAATAGAATTACCGCCAGCCGCCGCAATCATGTAGTGAATAGCGGGGATCGATCGGTTAAGAATGGAAACTGCCGTGCAATGAACGGCATGATTGTGAACAACCGCGTTGGCATCCGGTCTGCTTTGATAGGCTGCCATATGGAAACGCCATTCGCTTGAGGGGAGCTTTCCTTCCTCATGTTTACCGTTGCCATCAATAAAGACAATATGCGACTCCGTCAGTTTTTCATATGGAATGCCTGTAGGCGTAATCAGCATCCCATCCTGATAACGTACACTGACGTTCCCCGCTGTCCCCTGGTTCAGTCCCAGGCGGGTCATTTCCAGGCAAGTGTCAATAATCTGACGAGCAAGTTTATTTCGTTCCATTAGCTACCTCTCTCTGATTCAAAACAGGGCAATAATGTTGTTCCTTTCACACTATTGAATTAGCCGTTTAATTACCCACCATCTTCTTCCTGATTAACAAGAAAGAAATTCACAAGCTTATATTTTGTGACCTAGCTCAACTAATCACAGTAAATAACTGCAAGTTCTCTTTTTATAACCCCGTTAAAAATGACCGCTCTTAAAAATATTTATCAAAACGGTCATTTTTCCATTTCCCCTCGCCAGAAATGCCCGTTTTCGGCACAAACAATTAATACGGTCATCTGGTTTGTGTTTTTTATGATTTATTTTCTGAAACGGGCATGAAATTTCGATTATTAAAGTGATGGTAGTCACATAAAGTCACCTTCCAGCTAATAAGTGTGACCGCCGTCATATTACAGAGCGTTTTTTATTTGAAAATGAATCCATGAGTTCATTTCAGACAGGCAAATATTCACCGATATGAAGCCCGAACTCGCTGGTTTTGCACTTTTGAAAACATAACCGATTACGTGCTTAAGCTTCTGAACCTAAGAGGATGCTATGGGAAACACATCAATACAAACGCAGAGTTACCGTGCGGTAGATAAAGATGCAGGGCAAAGCAGAAGTTACATTATTCCATTCGCGCTGCTGTGCTCACTGTTTTTTCTTTGGGCGGTAGCCAATAACCTTAACGACATTTTATTACCTCAATTCCAGCAGGCTTTTACGCTGACAAATTTCCAGGCTGGCCTGATCCAATCGGCCTTTTACTTTGGTTATTTCATTATCCCAATCCCTGCTGGGATATTGATGAAAAAACTCAGTTATAAAGCAGGGATTATTACCGGATTATTTTTATATGCCTTGGGCGCTGCATTATTCTGGCCCGCTGCAGAAATAATGAACTACACCTTATTTTTAGTTGGCCTATTTATTATTGCAGCCGGATTAGGTTGTCTGGAAACTGCCGCAAACCCTTTTGTTACGGTATTAGGGCCGGAAAGCAGTAGTCACTTCCGCTTAAATCTTGCGCAAACATTTAACTCGTTTGGCGCAATTATCGCGGTTGTCTTTGGGCAAAGTCTTATTTTGTCTAACGTGCCACATCAATCGCAAGACGTTCTCGATAAAATGTCTCCAGAGCAATTGAGTGCGTATAAACACAGCCTGGTATTATCGGTACAGACACCTTATATGATCATCGTGGCTATCGTGTTACTGGTCGCCCTGCTGATCATGCTGACGAAATTCCCGGCATTGCAGAGTGATAATCACAGTGACGCCAAACAAGGATCGTTCTCCGCATCGCTTTCTCGTCTGGCGCGTATTCGTCACTGGCGCTGGGCGGTATTAGCGCAATTCTGCTATGTCGGCGCACAAACGGCCTGCTGGAGCTATTTGATTCGCTACGCTGTAGAAGAAATTCTAGGTATGACTGCAGGCTTTGCCGCTAACTATTTAACCGGAACCATGGTGTGCTTCTTTATTGGTCGTTTCACCGGTACCTGGCTCATCAGTCGCTTCGCACCACACAAAGTCCTGGCCGCCTACGCATTAATCGCTATGGCACTGTGCCTGATCTCAGCCTTCGCTGGCGGTCATGTGGGCTTAATAGCCCTGACTTTATGCAGCGCCTTTATGTCGATTCAGTACCCAACAATCTTCTCGCTGGGCATTAAGAATCTCGGCCAGGACACCAAATACGGTTCGTCCTTCATCGTTATGACCATTATTGGCGGCGGTATTGTCACTCCGGTCATGGGTTTTGTCAGTGACGCGGCGGGCAACATCCCCACTGCTGAACTGATCCCCGCACTCTGCTTCGCGGTCATCTTTATCTTTGCCCGTTTCCGTTCTCAAACGGCAACTAACTGAACATATTTTCCGAATAAAGTGAGGAATCTGTAATGAAAAAAATCAGCTTACCGAAAATTGGTATCCGCCCGGTTATTGACGGTCGTCGCATGGGTGTTCGTGAGTCGCTTGAAGAACAAACAATGAATATGGCGAAAGCTACGGCCGCACTGCTGACCGAGAAACTGCGCCATGCCTGCGGAGCTGCCGTCGAGTGTGTCATTTCCGATACCTGTATCGCGGGTATGGCTGAAGCCGCTGCTTGCGAAGAAAAATTCAGCAGCCAGAATGTAGGCCTCACCATTACGGTAACGCCTTGCTGGTGCTATGGCAGTGAAACCATCGACATGGATCCAACCCGCCCGAAAGCCATTTGGGGCTTTAACGGCACTGAACGCCCCGGCGCTGTTTACCTGGCTGCGGCTCTGGCAGCTCACAGCCAGAAAGGCATCCCGGCATTCTCCATTTACGGTCATGACGTTCAGGATGCCGATGACACATCGATTCCTGCCGATGTTGAAGAAAAACTGCTGCGCTTTGCCCGCGCCGGTTTGGCCGTCGCCAGCATGAAAGGTAAAAGCTATCTGTCGCTGGGCGGCGTTTCGATGGGTATCGCCGGTTCTATTGTTGATCACAACTTCTTTGAATCCTGGCTGGGAATGAAAGTCCAGGCGGTGGATATGACCGAACTGCGTCGCCGTATCGATCAGAAGATTTACGACGAAGCCGAACTGGAAATGGCACTGGCCTGGGCTGATAAAAACTTCCGCTATGGCGAAGATGAAAATAACAAACAGTATCAACGCAATGCCGAGCAAAGCCGCGCAGTTCTGCGCGAAAGTTTACTGATGGCGATGTGTATCCGCGACATGATGCAAGGCAACAGCAAACTGGCCGATATTGGTCGCGTGGAAGAATCACTTGGCTACAACGCCATCGCTGCGGGCTTCCAGGGGCAACGTCACTGGACCGATCAATATCCCAATGGTGACACCGCCGAAGCGATCCTCAACAGTTCATTTGACTGGAATGGCGTGCGCGAACCCTTTGTCGTGGCGACCGAAAACGACAGTCTTAACGGCGTGGCAATGCTAATGGGTCACCAGCTCACCGGCACCGCTCAGGTATTTGCCGATGTGCGTACCTACTGGTCACCAGAAGCAATTGAGCGTGTAACGGGGCATAAACTGGACGGACTGGCAGAACACGGCATCATCCATTTGATCAACTCAGGTTCTGCTGCGCTGGACGGTTCCTGTAAACAACGCGACAGCGAAGGTAACCCGACGATGAAGCCGCACTGGGAAATCTCTCAGCAAGAGGCTGACGCTTGCCTCGCCGCTACCGAATGGTGCCCGGCGATCCACGAATACTTCCGTGGCGGCGGTTACTCTTCCCGCTTCCTTACCGAAGGCGGCGTCCCGTTCACCATGACTCGTGTCAACATCATCAAAGGCCTGGGACCGGTACTGCAAATCGCGGAAGGCTGGAGCGTGGAATTGCCGAAGGATGTGCATGACATCCTCAACAAACGCACCAACTCAACCTGGCCAACCACCTGGTTTGCACCGCGCCTCACTGGTAAAGGGCCGTTTACGGATGTGTATTCGGTAATGGCGAACTGGGGTGCCAACCACGGAGTTCTGACCATCGGCCACGTTGGCGCAGACTTTATCACCCTTGCCTCCATGCTGCGTATCCCGGTATGTATGCACAACGTTGAAGAGACCAAAGTGTATCGTCCTTCTGCCTGGGCTGCGCACGGCATGGATATTGAAGGCCAGGATTACCGCGCTTGCCAGAACTACGGTCCGTTGTACAAGCGTTAATACATTACACCCTGATGTGATGCCCGGTCGCTCCGGCTACCGGGCCTGAACAAGCAAGAGTGGTTAGCCGGATAAACAATGTTATCCGGCTATATTGCAGGAGCGATTATGAAACAAGAAGTTATCCTGGTACTCGACTGTGGCGCGACCAATGTCAGGGCCATCGCGGTTAATCGGCAGGGAAAAATTGTTGCCCGCGCCTCAACGCCTAATGCCAGCGATATCGCGATGGAAAACAACACCTGGCACCAGTGGTCTTTAGACTGCCATTTTGCAACGCTTTGCTGATTGCTGTCGGCAAATCAATAGTGAACTGACTGAATGCCACATCCGCGGTATCGCCGTCACCACCTTTAGTGTGGATGGCGCTCTGGTAGATAAGCAAGGCAATCTGCTCTATCCGATCATTAGCTGGAAATGTCCGCGAACAGCAGCGGTTATGGACAATATTGAACGGTTAATCTCCGCACAGCGGTTGCAGGCTATTTCTGGCGTCGGAGCCTTTAGTTTCAATACGTTATATAAGTTGGTGTGGTTGAAAGAAAATCATCCACAACTGCTGGAACGCGCGCACGCCTGGCTCTTCATTTCGTCGCTGATTAACCACCGTTTAACCAGCGAATTCACTACTGATATCACGATGGCCGGAACCAGCCAGATGCTGGATATCCAGCAACGCGATTTCAGTCCGCAAATTTTACAAGCCACCGGTATTCCACGCCGACTCTTCCCTCGTCTGGTGGAAGCGGGTGAACAGATTGGTACGCTACAGAACAACGCCGCAGCAATGCTCGGCTTACCCGTTGGCATACCGGTGATTTCCGCAGGTCACGATACCCAGTTCGCCCTTTTTGGCGCTGGTGCCGAACAAAATGAACCCGTGCTCTCCTCCGGTACATGGGAAATTTTAATGGTTCGCAGCGCCTAGGTTGATACTTCGCTGTTAAGTCAGTACGCCGGTTCCACCTGCGAACTAGATAGCCAGGCATGGTTGTATAACCCAGGTATGCAATGGCTGGCATCCGGCGTGCTGGAATGGGTGAGAAAACTGTTCTGGACGGCTGAAACACCCTGGCAAATGTTGATTGAAGAAGCTCGTCTGATCGCACCTGGCGCGGATGGTGTGAAAATGCAGTGTGATTTATTGTCGTGTCAGAACGCTGGCTGGCAAGGAGTGACGCTTAATACCACGCGGGGGCATTTCTATCGCGCGGCGCTGGAAGGGTTAACTGCGCAATTACAGCGCAATCTACAGATGCTGGAAAAAATCGGGCACTTTAAAGCCTATGAATTATTGTTAGTCGGTGGAGGAAGTCGCAACACATTGTGGAATCAGATTAAAGCCAATATGCTTGATATTCCGGTAAAAGTTCTCGACGATGCCGAAACGACCGTCGCAGGAGCTGCGCTGTTCGGTTGGTATGGCGTAGGGGAATTTAACAGCCCGGAAGAAGCCCGTGCACAGATTCATTATCAGTACCGTTATTTCTACCCGCAAACTGAACCTGAATTTATAGAGGAAGTGTGAAATGCTGAAAACAATTTCGCCGTTAATTTCTCCCGAACTATTGAAAGTGCTGGCAGAGATGGGACATGGAGATGAAATTATTTTTTCCGATGCTCACTTTCCCGCCCATTCGATGGAACCGCAGGTGATCCGCGCTGATGGCCTGTTGGTGAGCGACTTGCTCCAGGCGATTATCCCGTTATTTGAGCTGGACAGTTATGCCCCGCCGCTGGTGATGATGGCGGCGGTAGAGGGTGACACTCTCGATCCTGAAGTAGAACGACGTTACCGTAATGCGCTTTCACTACAAGCCCCGTGTCCTGACATCATCCGCATCAATCGTTTTGCGTTTTATGAACGGGCGCAAAAAGCCTTTGCGATCGTTATCACAGGCGAACGAGCGAAGTACGGGAATATTCTTTTAAAAAAAGGGGTAACACCGTAATCTCATACCGGTACGCCCGCATGACGCGGGCGGTTATCGAATGATGGGGTGAAAAATATGAAAGCGGCACGCCAGCAAGCGATAGTCGACCTGCTGCTGAACCATACCAGCCTGACCACGGAAGCTCTCTCTGAACAGCTAAAGGTCAGTAAAGAAACCATTCGTCGCGATCTCAATGAATTACAGACGCAGGGTAAAATTCTGCGCAATCATGGACGCGCTAAATATATCCACCGTCAAAATCAAGACAGTGGCGATCCCTTTCACATCAGGCTGAAAAGCCATTATGCGCATAAAGCAGATATCGCGCGCGAGGCGCTCGCGTGGATTGAAGAAGGGATGGTGATAGCCTTAGACGCCAGTTCAACTTGCTGGTATCTGGCACGCCAGTTGCCTGACATCAACATTCAGGTCTTCACCAATAGCCATCCGATTTGCCATGAACTCGGTAAACGCGAACGCATTCAACTGATCAGTTCCGGCGGCACACTTGAGCGCAAATATGGCTGTTACGTCAATCCCTCGCTGATTTCCCAACTTAAATCGCTGGAAATCGATCTGTTTATTTTTTCTTGTGAAGGGATCGATAGCAGCGGCGCACTGTGGGACTCCAATGCGATCAACGCTGATTACAAATCGATGCTATTAAAACGTGCCGCGCAATCGTTGTTATTGATTGATAAAAGTAAATTTAATCGTTCAGGGGAAGCCCGCATCGGGCATCTGGATGAGGTAACGCACATTATTTCTGATGAGCGCCAGGTTGCAACTTCTTTGGTAACAGCCTGACGGAAAGGGTAGCAGGCCGGAGACGACGCCCCGGCCTTGCCTGTTATCGCTCGTCGCGACGACCACCCACCGCAGCCCAGATGCGGCGGACGTGCACCGTCACTTCTTCGCGATCGTGATACAACTGCCGCGCCTGAATCTGAGCATTTATGCCATGTTCATCAAGCTGTGCCTGAATATACGCCAGATTGTGTGATACTTCTTCGTAGCGTTTTTTCATCGGCAGTTTGAGATTGAAAATGGTTTCACGGCACCAGCCATTAACCAGCCACTGCGCCATCAATGCCGCAACTTTAGCCGGTTTTTCAACCATATCGCATACCATCCAGGAGATATTGCTGCGTGTCGGACGGAATTTGAAACCGTCTTCCCGCAGCCACGTCACCTGCCCGGTATCCATCAGACTTTGCGCCATCGGGCCGTTGTCGACGGAATAAACCCACATGTTGCGCTTCACCAGTTGGTAGGTCCAGCCGCCAGGGCAAGCGCCTAAATCCACCGCCCACATCCCGTTCGCCAGGCGTTCATCCCACTCATCCGCAGGAATAAACACATGAAATGCCTCTTCCAGTTTGAGCGTGGAACGACTCGGCGCCTCTGCCGGAAATTTCAGGCGCGGAATGCCCATATAGAACGGCGAATTATTGTTGCTGTATGAGTAACCGGTATAGCAGCATCCTGGTGCAATAAAGAATACATGCACAACCGGACGCTTCGGCGTTTCATAGTTCGCCAGCACCCCAGCATCGCGCAAGGCAGCGCGTAGCGGAACAGTGAACTTACGGCAGAATTTCAGCAACTCTTTGCTTTCGTTGGTATCGGCAACTTCAACACGCAGTTCACCGCCCTTCTCTACTACACCCTGTAACATGCCGACAATGGGGGTAATACGATCTTCTGGCGGCAAATGCTGCAGGAGTTCCCCCACCACAAACCACTGGCGGGCAAAAATTAATGAACTGAACGGCAGCTCACGGATTAACTTATCGCCATCATCAGGTTGATAACATTCATAAATGACATAACCCGCATTCTCTTTCACGCGGGCAAAACCGAAAATTTCCCGCTGGCCGGCTTTATCGGTAATTTCTGCGGCGCACTCTTTTTCAAAGCCCGGACGGCACAGCAATACAACCTTATTCATGACTTACGCCCTTGCGCTTTAAACGGATAGCACCAACTAACATTAACGCCCAGCCCGCAAGGAAGCTCACGCCGCCAACCGGTGTGACAAACGCCCACAAACGCAGATGGGACAGCGCCAGGCAATAAAGGCTGCCGCTGAACAGCACCGTGCCTAACGCGAGGAAAACGCTACTCCAGTAAAACCAGATACTGATGCGACGCTGCATTGCCACCGCCAGACCTAAGATCGCCAGCGTATGAAACGCCTGGTATTCGAGACCGGTTTGGATCCAGCCCATCTCAACGGCCCCCATGGTTTTACTTAACACATGCGCACCAAAAGCGCCCAGTGCCACAAAAATGAAGCCGCTAATGGCGGCGAAAATCAGCATAAAACGGCTGGTCATGGTCGTACCCTACGTAAATTATTGTTCATAACGAAAGCGGAATTTTTCTTGTTCAGCAGCGGCTTTCGCCAGGATCCATTGGCGAAAGGCGGCTATTTTACCCAGTTCTGCCTGGCTGTCATGACAAACCAGATAAAAAGCATTTTTACTGACCAGAACATCATTAAACGGGCAAACAAGACGTCCGGCCTCGATTTCAGATTGCGCCATCACGTTATTTGCCAGCGCCACTCCCTGCCCGTGAATAGCCGCTTGCAGCACCATGGCGCTATGACTAAAAATTGGCCCTTGCTGAACGTTGATATGATTAAACCCCAACTGTCGGGTATATGTCTGCCAGTCACGGCGTGACGCATCATGTAATAACGTATGTTTAGCCAGATCTTCCGGGGTCTTCAAGGGTTTTTCGCCTGTCAGCAGTAGCGGCGAACACACCGGCAATAAATATTCGGCGTACAGTTTTTCCACCCGTAGCCCCGGCCAGTTGCCCCGACCATAAAATATCGCCACATCAACATCATCCGCCAGCTTATCTTCCTGACGATCAACCGCCTGGATTCGAACGTCAATTCCCGGATAAGCTGAATTAAAGCTGGAAAGTCGCGGAACCAACCAATGAATGGCGAAACTGGGGAGTAAACTGACCGTCAACGCCCCCTTGGCGCTACGGGCCTGGAGTTTACGCGTCGCTTCGGTTAATTGCGAAAATATCTCTTTGATATCGAGGAAATAGCTTTGCCCTTCCTCGGTCAGCAGGAGTGAACGATTACGGCGGCGGAACAGTTTTAGCCCCAAAAAATCCTCAAGAGACTTGATTTGATGACTTACTGCGGCCTGGGTCACAAAAAGCTCTTCTGCTGCGCGAGTAAAACTTAAATGGCGTGCTGCGGCATCAAAAACTCGTAAGGCATTTAGCGGTGGTAATCGTTTAGACATGGCTTTTAAACTTTGATGTTAAATGAATTTAACAATTAGATCACACTGTGTAACCTATTAGTTTTTTTAATCTGAGCCATTATAAATTGTCCGTTGAGCTTCTACCAGCAAATACCTATAGTGGCGGCACTTCCTGAGCCGGAACGAAAAGTTTTATCGGAATGCGTATTCTGGTGAACTTTTGGCTTACGGTTGTGATGTTGTGTTGTTGTGTTTGCAATTGGTCTGCGATTCAGACCATGGTAGCAAAGCTACCTTTTTTCACTTCCTGTACATTTACCCTGTCTGTCCATAGTGATTAATGTAGCACCGCCTAATTGCGGTGCTTTTTTTTACCTTGCGATCGCGAATTACTGTTCCAGTTCGACCATCTCTTTCACGTCAGTACGGTTGATCTGCTGTTTGTTGCCATTAGCGTCTTTATACGAAATCATACCGATATCGTTATCAGTCTGTGGTTTGCCGTCAGAGACGATGGTACGTCCGTCATTGGTGTGCATCACATAGTTCGAACCGGAACAGGCGCTCAGGGCAAAAGTCAGCATACAGGCAGAAATAATTGCGGCAGTCTTTTTCATCATCTTCTCCTTAAAACGATTAATAAATCTTAATAGTATTGATTAACAGGCTAAAATTAACGCCTAACACTATTCAGCATATGTTACTTACGCGGCTTCGCCAGGATATCCAGATAATTCTGATGGTTAGCACTCTCCTTGTATCAAAGTGAATTTTGCGTCACGATCGGTGCATCAAGCCGAGGAGTACCATGAACGTTTTTAATCCCGCGCAGTTTCGCGCCCAGTTTCCCGCACTACAGGATGCGGGCGTCTATCTCGACAGCGCCGCGACCGCGCTTAAACCTGAAGCCGTGGTTGAAGCCACTCGACAGTTTTACAGCCTGAGCGCCGGAAACGTCCATCGCAGCCAGTTTGCCGAAGCCCAACGCCTGACCGCGCGTTATGAAGCTGCACGAGAGAAAGTGGCGCAATTACTGAATGCACCGGATGATAAAACTATCGTCTGGACGCGCGGCACCACTGAATCCATCAACATGGTGGCACAATGCTATGCGCGTCCGCGTCTGCAACCGGGCGATGAGATTATTGTCAGCGTGGCAGAACACCACGCTAACCTCGTCCCCTGGCTGATGGTCGCCCAACAAACTAGAGCCAAAGTGGTGAAATTGCCGCTTAATGCGCAGCGACTGCCGGATGTCGATTTGTTGCCAGAGCTGATTACTCCCCGTAGTCGGATTCTGGCGTTGGGTCAGATGTCGAACGTGACTGGCGGTTGCCCGGATCTGGCGCGAGCGATTACCTTTGCTCATTCAGCCGGGATGGTGGTGATGGTTGATGGTGCTCAGGGGACGGTGCATTTCCCCGCGGATGTTCAGCAACTGGATATCGATTTCTATGCTTTCTCTGGTCACAAACTGTATGGCCCGACGGGTATCGGCGTGCTGTATGGCAAATCAGAACTGCTGGAAGCGATGTCGCCCTGGCTGGGTGGCGGCAAAATGATTCACGAAGTGAGTTTTGACGGTTTCACCACTCAATCTGCGCCGTGGAAACTGGAAGCAGGAACGCCAAATGTCGCTGGCGTCATAGGATTAAGCGCGGCGCTGGAATGGCTGGCAGATTACGATATCAACCAGGCCGAAAGCTGGAGCCGTAGCTTAGCAACGCTTGCAGAAGAAGCGCTGGCGAAACGTCCAGGCTTTCGTTCATTCCGCTGCCAGGATTCCAGCCTGCTGGCCTTTGATTTTGCTGGCGTTCATCACAGCGATATGGTGACGCTACTGGCGGAGTACGGTATTGCCTTGCGGGCCGGGCAACATTGCGCTCAGCCGCTACTGGCAGAATTAGGCGTAACCGGCACACTGCGCGCCTCATTTGCGCCATATAATACAAAGAGTGATGTGGATGCGCTGGTGAATGCCGTTGACCGCGCGCTGGAATTATTGGTGGATTAATGACAAACCCGCAATTCGCCGGACATCCGTTCGGCACAACCGTAACCGCAGAAACGTTACGCAATACCTTCGCACCGTTGTCGCAATGGGAAGATAAATATCGCCAGTTGATCATGCTGGGGAAACAGCTTCCGGCTTTGCCAGACGAGTTAAAAGCGCAGGCTAAAGAGATTGCCGGATGCGAAAACCGCGTCTGGCTGGGATATACCGTGGCTGAAAACGGCAAAATGCACTTCTTTGGCAACAGCGAAGGGCGCATTGTGCGCGGCCTGTTGGCGGTGTTGTTGACTGCCGTTGAGGGGAAAACCGCCGCCGAATTACAGGCACAGTCGCCGCTGGCATTGTTTGATGAGCTGGGATTACGTGCGCAGCTTAGCGCCTCACGCAGCCAGGGGTTAAATGCGTTAAGCGAGGCGATTATCGCTGCGACGAAGCAGGTTTAAGCACAGAACCGGGTCGGATAAGACGTTCGCGTCTCATCCGACCTGATTGTTTAACCCTGACGCGCCGCTTTCGCCATCATCTTCTTCAGCGCATGAGAAACCGCAACAAACCCAAAGGTGGCGGTCACCATCGTTGCCGCGCCAAATCCAGATGCACAATCCATCCGCTTCGGCCCTTCTGCCGTGGCTTTCATCGCACACACCGTACCGTCTGACTGCGGGTACACCAGCGCTTCAGTAGAAAACACGCAATCCACGCCGAGCTTACCTTTACTGTTTTTCACTACGCCAAAATCGCTTTTCAGGCGCTCGCGCAACTTCGCCGCCAGCGGATCCTGAATCGTTTTCGCCAGATCGGTAACCTGAATCTGCGTCGGGTCAATCTGCCCACCCGCGCCACCGGTCGTGACCAGCGGGATTTTATTGCGCCGACAATAAGCAATCAGCGCCGCTTTGGGCCGTACACTATCAATGGCATCAATCACGTACGAATAACCGGCACTCATATATTGCGCTACGTTATCCGGCGTCACGAAATCATCCACCACCGTTACACGGCACTCCGGGTTAATCTGGCGAATGCGCTCCGCCATGACTTCCGCTTTTGCCAGCCCGACGTTATCGCGCAGAGCGTGAATTTGCCGATTGGTATTGGTGACGCACACATCATCCATATCGATAAGCGTGATTGCGCCAATCCCCGTGCGCGCCAGCGCTTCCGCCGCCCAGGAACCGACACCACCGATACCAACCACACAAATATGCGCGTCAGCAAACAGTTGCAACGCTTTTTCACCATACAGACGCGCTGTGCCACCAAAACGCTGACGCCATGCATCACTAATTACCACAGACATAGCACCTCAGAATTAAAAAGGGCGAGGTTATCCCTCACCCTAAACGCATAAATGCCTGATGCGCTACGCTTATCAGGCCTACATAACTCCTGCAATATTTTGGATTTGCATGATTTGTAGGCCGGATAAGGCGTTCACGCCGCATCCGGTATGAACAACGCGCACTTAGTCAATAATCAGGATGTGAGGTTACCCCTCCCCTGTCATATCCGTAAAAACGGCATACAGAATATCACATCAGCCGCTAAAGACGTTACCTGCGCCCGGAGCCGTTTTCAGCACCCAAACCCGTCCATAGTGGTTGTACCAACCTGCGCGGTGTCCGGCTTCCGGCCCGATCCCTTGATAGATATCGAAGTGTTGGCCTTTGATTGCGCCCCCGACATCCAACGCCACCATCAGACGCAATTCGTACTGACCGTTAAATTTGCCGTTATTATCCAGCAGCGGCACTTCTGCCAGCAAGGTAGTACCTGGCGGAATAATTGAACGATCGGAGGCAACAGAAGCACGGCCAACCAGCGGCACCGCACTTGCCCCTTTCACCGGTGCAAAAGATTGCGGTTTAAAGAAGACGAAAGACGGGTTCTGTTCCAGCAGCTCGCGAACCTCGGCTTCACTGTGTGTTTCGCCCCAATGACGAATCGCCTGCATCGACATATCTTCTTTTTTCACTTCGCCACGGTCGATCAGCACCTTACCAATGCTGCGATAGGCATGACCGTTTTTCCCTGCATAGCTGAAAAAGTTAAGCGGACTGCCATCACCAAAGTCGATATACCCACTACCCTGCACATCCATAATGAAGTTATCCATCAGAGAGTTGCTGTAAGCGAGGATGTATTTATCGCCCAATGCCCCGGCGTAGATCTCCGCACGAGACGGCAGACGACCACGTTTTGGCGGCATACGGTAAATAGGATACTGGAACTCGCCCTGGCGGGTATGGCGCGCCTGAATTACCGGCGTGTAATAGCCTGTAAACTGCACGTTACCATAGTTGTCGGCACCTTCCATCTGCCAGGCATCAATGCCGAACTGGCGCATATTGCGGGTATCACCGCCTGCGCGCAGCCACTCTTGCACCGCGTTATAAACATTACTCTGGTTGCCATACAGACGCGGTGACGAATTACGGATATGGTTAATTTGCTCGGCAAAATCACCGGCGTTAATCGGCGCGCCAACGGCATCTGGCTGGTTCACCAGAGAGAAAGGCTGGGTAAATTTCCCGTCTTTATATTGCTGTCCGCGATCGGTTGGTTTGGAAGAGCAGGCGGCAAGCATTGCCACAACCGTGCCCATAAGAAGGTACTTTACCCAACGTCCTTTCATTGTTCTCTTCTTCAGGTTAAAAAATAAGGCGCAACGAAGATAACAAACCGCCGCGTTTAATGAAATGAGCAGCCTCTCCCTGACGCAAATTTTGCACAAAAAATAGGCTTTAGTGGTTTGTTTTTGTTCAAAATCATGCTAAATCCGTGATCGGGGTAAAAAAAAGGTTGCATGAAAACGCGAGCGGAGTATAGTGCGCATCCACGGACGCGGGGTGGAGCAGCCTGGTAGCTCGTCGGGCTCATAACCCGAAGGTCGTCGGTTCAAATCCGGCCCCCGCAAC
>NZ_JBDYCV010000077.1:0-19674 GCF_040495915.1 Shigella sp. FJ200513
AAGAAGACAGGCATAGAGTTTTGTGATCTACTGATTGCGCTAACAAATTCAATGAGATCACCTCTATGCCTGCCCGTTAAGTATGTCAGGCTTTTTTCCGTAATGCTCTAACTTCCACGCATTGGTTTCTGACATCAAATAAGGCTATGACTTTCTCTCCCTTTTAATCTCATTCTGATCTAAAACCATATCTTAAAAAAATGCATGGGTATTTTAATTATTTTGATGTTGATCTAACGCACTCAAGGACCATTTTATTACCGATTATCCATTCTATTTAACTGTTGCGATATAAATGTTTGTTTTAGGTGCTTTAATTCAGTACAAGTCATCAAACCGTACCAGACCCTGACTGTCAGTGACACCGACAGGTGGGGGCGGCGGTGTGGGGTCAAACTGAGTGTGTCTGCCTCTGGCCCACAGAGCCAGCTCTGCCGCCATTGCCCGTGGATGATACTCCAGCTGCACGTTGAGACCGGAAACTGGGTTGTTGTTCTCATCCACGAACTGCAGCGCCAGCCAGTGCATCCGCTGCTTACCGCAGGCGACTTCTTTGTACTTCATTTTGTGACTCAGGCAGGTGACTGTCGTGTTGCCTGTTGCGTCCATTTTGCGGTTAAACCCTTTTAATTCAATTTGTTAAATTGCTTTCCACCTTTTGCGGGGCGCGACTTAACCAAAATATTCACTGTTATCATAATATGCAATGGGCTGGAGGTTGCAGGTCATTTAGGGATTTTCTGTAAGCCCCGTTTTGCAGAACGTTCTATCTCCGATTGAGATCCTGTCTCTCGGTATTACCGGTAGTCTGGCCATAATCCCCTATGGATCATATTGATATAGTAGGCATAACACCCAAAAGTTGACTAAAGCTAAATCAATCAGAGTGAAAAATGTTCGGTTTGATGTTGGGGGGGACTGAGGAGGGGCCAACGCAGGTGGTATGCGTTTTACTTCAGACCGGACAAAGACCGGATGTATCCGTGCAGTAATGAATCCGTTAGCCAGGTGCTCATGTGGAAATAGTGTCTATTGGGGATTTGAAGTTTGACAGAAAAGGCCACAGTGACCAGAAGGGGGCTACTTAGAAGAAATGTTCAGGCTGGGTGGAAGAGGTAAAGCAGTGACATCAGCATTCAAAGTGACCGGATATCTACCAGAACCCCAGAAAGCAAAAAACCAGCCCGTAGGCTGGTTCTTCTAAATAGTGGTGCCGGACTCGGAATCGAAAATTTCTTTTATCATATTGATATTAATGCAATTTGTTTGGTTTGATTAAAAATGTACCCTCAATTATACCCGCAGTCCCTTTTGATATCGAAAGGGAATCACTCTCGGGATCAGGCTGAGAGCACAGAAGGAAAGTACCTGGCTATTATATCGTTAATTCTGTCAATCAGTTCCAGCCTTTTGAAAGTGATGTGTGCAGATCCCTTCTTAAAGTATTTAATGATGAACATCTCGTCTTCATAGCGCTCTTTACCCTGAACGGACTGGATGTGACCATCCAGACGAATAGTGATGTTTTCCCGGTTGTCGGGGATCGGTTTGCCGCTGAACAGATGTAGCATTCTTTCCAGGTCGACGAGTCGGTCAGTCTGTTGCCCGGTGATAAGATGAAACCCCCACCGGTCCCACCTCACCAGGTTGTTGACGATAATTTTACTGCCAAATTTACAGGGTGAGTTGGTTTTGTAATCCCAGCTCAGCCCTTTGAAGACGTTGATCACTCCCCGTTCAAACACTTCATCTTTGTTCTGGTGCAGTTGTTCAAATGTGCTCAGAATGTTCGCTTCGCTGATTTCCGGAAAATTATCATATTCCAGTGACCTGTACCATGTGTCCCGGGTCTGCGCATCCATCAGACTCAGCATCCCGGAACGTTGCATCAGATCACGCCAGAGTTCGCGATCAAGATTGCGTGTGATGGCTTTCATTGCGGTTTCCGGTTTCTCCATCAGCCAGCAACCGCAGCGAAAATCCTGTTTCATGGCCCAGTCCAGAGCCGTTTTACCTCTAATACTTTCTGTCATTGCTGATACTTCAGCCAGTTGTCGGATAAGTGTGTCGATTTGCAGCAATGTACTCTTTCGTACAGCCAGAATGTGGCGGATACTGGTTGAGCAGATAACGTCCGTATGCCCGTTGACCACTTCCGGACGAGAGGCTGTGATTTCAGACATAATCGATATTCCTTTTTGCAGATAAACGAAAACGCCAGCCGTATTCAGGCTGGCGTCAGTGGAATGAAGTCTGGTGAGTAAGACTCACCGGTTCTGTTGCAGAAACTGCAGCTGACGCAGGGTACGGATATCTTCCCTGGCCTGTTCAATACAGGGCAGCAGTGCTGCCGAATCCGTTTTATCCTCATCGTTGTCGAAGATAATCCCTGATTCGCAGTCAATATTGTCCTGCAGCCACGCAATCAGAATATCCAGCGCCGTTTCTGTGGTTAATAATTTCATCCAGTGTCTTTTGTCCTGATTACCAGTCGAAAGTGGGGAACCCCGGCAGACATTCTGCGCCGGCGTCCAGATGAATGAGACTGACGCCATAACGCCGGGTGAGAGTGACGACCAGACGACGGAACGTTCTGGACAGGCCCAGGCGTTTAAGCCGCAGAACCGGGTACGACCATGCATCGGTACGTAACAGATAGCCGCTGCCTGTAAAATGAATCCATTCTGTTTCGCCGTCGTCATTAGTCTGGTGTGACAGCGAGTACAGCCAGGCGTTGTCCGTTTCCGTGATATGTGCGGTGCTGCAACGTATGCAGGTAAGGGTTGTTAACGGTGGTGGTGTACTGGTTGCGTGTTGGTCGGATTTATCGACCACGCGGAGTGAATAACCGTTTTCAGAGACCTTGTTAATCAGTTCACTGAGATTAACACCATCGACGTCAACGACAATGCGCCCCATGTTCAGTGCCTGCACGTTAACGCTGTCGGCTTCCAGCGTCAGGGCCAGTTTCATTGTTTCGCTTCCGGATGCTTCCCCCGGGTAATGTTATTTACCGTTCTGTAGTTATCGCGGGTCATCAGGCCGGTTGCCCGGCGTGCCCGGAGAATATCAATGCTGTTGATTAACTGCGACGGGGCTCCTGCGCTGAATCCCGGCTGGTCGGTACGTACCAGCGCGTATTTTTCAACGAGAAAGTTCACCGCGTCACACAGTGAAATTCCTGCCTCAATATGCTGCTCAATCACACGTTCATCAGCGAACGGTGTGTCATTCAGCGTGAGGCCATAGTGCTGGTCCAGCAGTCGGGTGAGCAGTGTCTGCCAGATGGTGATGGGAGACGGGCAGCCCGATGCCTCCCGTACGTGAGTGTCGGGTAATGTATTCATCTTAAGTTCTCTGTAACAGGTGGTTATAAAGGGGAGATATCCGGTGTTATACGGTGGTTGCGGGCGCTGCCGGTGTCGGATAAACAGCCAGATAAACGTAACCACAGGAGCCGAGGGTGTCGGCTTCGCAGGTCAGCCCTTTCGCATACAGTGTGACGGTATGCTGATGGCGGGGATTCAGTTCACCGCCAGTGAGCATGAGTTCCAGTTGTTTCATCAGCAGCGGAAAGGCCTGGTCCAGGTGGTACGCATCTACGTCGCTGAACCTGCCTCTGATACCGGCGCGGTCTGCAAGGTAATGCAGGCGGTTACCCTCCTGTACCAGTCGGGCCCCGAAACAGGGCGTCACGGTGCAGGGCAGCCCCCACCAGGGGCGGTCGTGATTGTCGTCGGGAGGCGTTGTCCCGGGGAGTGTGTCTGACACGATAAAGTCCTCACAGAAAATCGGTTAAGAATGGTCCGGTAGTGGCGATAATTCTGCTCATCAGAATTCCCTTCCAGACTCAGTTCAGGGTGACGCTCATCAGCCGGACATACGGACCAAAACTGTCCTTACGGCGTTCTGCAAACACAGCCAGTACACCGGGAATATCCTGCACTTCACGGCCGGTATATGTATCCGTGCTACCGTGCCAGCGGTATTTACCGGTACAGAACGGAAAAAGACGGGATGCAGGATGCTGACGGTGAATACGCATGGCTTCACCACGGGTGATGATTTTCATGAGAATAGTCCTCCTGAATGTGAAAGTAAGAAACAGCTGAGAAAGAGAAACTGAAGTGATATGAAGGTGATTGTGACGGTGACGGGTTAAAGCAGACCGTGTTCCGCAAAGGAGAAAACCTGGCTGCCACCGACTATCAGATGGTCCGGTACCCGGATATCAACCAGGGCCAGTGCCTGTACCAGACGCTCAGTGATAAGGCGGTCTGCCTTGCTGGGGGGGACTTCACCGGACGGGTGATTGTGCGCCAGCACCACGGCAGCGGCATTGTGGTACAGGGCGCGTTTAATCACTTCCCGGGGATGGACTTCCGTACGGTTGATGGTGCCGGTGAAGAGGGTTTCACCGGCAATCAGCTGATTCTGGTTGTTCAGATACAGCACCCGGAACTCTTCACGCTCCAGTCCCGCCATGTTCAGAATCAGCCATTCCCGTGCCGCATGCGTGGAGGTGAAGGCCACGCCGGGTTCATGAAGATGGCGGTCCAGGGTTTTCAGGGCCCGCAGAATGAGGCTGCGCTCTCTGGTTGTCATTTCTCCGGGCAGAAAGGAAAGCTGCTGCATTGTCCCTGCCACCATTCAGTCGATGATGCGCATAATGGCGCTGCATTCCGGATGCTGCAGGGCGTAATCCCGCAGCCGGTAATAATGGACCGTCATGGCATAACACTCCGTACGACAGGCATGATGACTGTACGTCATCAGACAGGCAGCAATGCCGGCAGCTTCCGGACTCATTTCAGCGCGGTTACCGTTCATGGCATTGAACAGTACCCATGTTTCGTCATCATCGTCATCCGGTTCGGGTGCCATAAATGCCCCGCCGTTGTTCAGGGTGTACAGATTCCAGATACCACCGCAGTAGTCTTCGCACAGACGGTCCATCCAGCCGAAGACACGGGGCTCCAGGGTCACCCACTGTGGAATGAGGCCAAAGTGCTGCGGCCAGAAGCTGATGCGCTGTTCATCAGGGACGAGGGTGGCAACCAGTTGTTGCAGGTCAGTCTCCGGTGCACAGGCCGAAGAGGTGGTGTTCTGAGACAATGTTTTCATGTATGAAATCCTTGTAATGTGAATAAATGAGAGGGAGTAAAGGTCGGGAGCTGGCAACATCACGTTCATCACTGACCGTGATGACCCGGTAATATCAGGGATGAATGATATTCGGCTGAAATTCCGGACAGCCGTACGCGTAACCGTTCCGGTCACAGACGGATGGCCAGATGCCATTGCCTGTATACTCAGTCTGCACAGACTGATTTCTCCGGGACGGTAAAGCAGACGGGTACACCAGGCGCACAGGTCATCATCAGAAATGGAACGACACCCCGGCAGCGCCTCCGGGGCGTCGGGTGATTCTGGTGCCTGAATCACGCCTTCAGGGACATGCTGCATCAGCGCAGGCTCTCCAGCAGCGTTTCTGCCATCACCCACAATGCGCGGTTGAGCTTAATATCGGTGTCGATGTTGTGAATGGCACGGGTGTGGATACGTTTTCCTTTTGCACTGCGGCCGGAAATCCCGCCTTTCAGCATATTCTCCTGGATGGTCTGATAAGTACTCCACAGGTCCTTACCGTAATCCTCCCGGCGTCGTGGCGTCAGAATGTCGGCGGTGGTGACGGGCTGATGTTCGTCACCATAACGGTAAGTCAGTGCCGCCTGTGCCAGCGCCTGGCGTGCCGGTGGCGGCAGGACCAGCGACTGCATGGCATCACGTTTCTCCTCAATCCGGTCAAACACGCCCACCACTTCGTAAGCCCCTTCAATAACTTTCTCCACCACGTTTCCCCGGTGCGGAACACGCACTTCCCCCAGAGACTGACCACAGACACACCCGTTCTGGCAGACGAATCTGAAGTAACCCGGCAGCATCTGGTAGCTGGAGGTACCGTCATGGGAGTTGAGCAGAATAATTTCAGGGACATGTTCTCCGTTTATCTCTCCGGCCCGCCGCAGACGCAGCATGTGTTTTGTGTATCCCCGGCGGCCCGGGTCGCGCACACGGGTCTGGCAGGCGAAAAAGGGCTGGAAGCCTTCCCGCTGCAGACTTTCCAGTACGGTGATGGTGGGGATGTACGTATAGTTCTGGCTTCGGGACGTGTGTTTCTCTTCCCCGAAAATCCCCGGCACATGGTGCATCAGCTCTTCATGTGTCAGCGGACGGTCACGGCGTATCTGGTTCGCATAACCAAAACGACTGACTAATTGCATACTTTGCTCCTTATCGGTGGTTAAGATTTACTGGTGCAACAAATGAAAAAAGCCGCGTCTCCCGGAGAAGACGCGGCCTGATGGATGAAATCAATGAAGTTTATTGTCTGAGAAGCCCTCCACTGGCGAGCCACGCATTAAGCTGTTTTCCGGCATCAGCTTCAGAGTTCCGGCTGCGTCAGCGTCGCTGACCTTCCGCGTTGCGGATAACCCGACGGAAATGCATTCCCGGGTCATCCTGGATAAACACATTGCGGTAAGCGGTTATGACAGCAACCGCCTGCCCGTATGAGAAAGATCCTTCAGCCAGGACATACTCTGTGTGTAACCCGGCATATCTGGTTTCTCCTGATAAATAGCCTCTGCCATACGTTGTGGCAGAGGCTGAAGCATGAAACTGACTTCAGGGATCAGTTAACATTTTTTCCGGAAACGGTAATCAGCAGTGGATGGTAGTCCTGGGGATCGAAAACCGATAACGGCAGACTGACACGATGGCCGTTACTTTCTTCAGTTGCTTTAATGATTTCGGTTGTGGCGACATTTTCCACGCACTCCGTTTCCAGAAATGCGTCTGTGGTTCGCGTGGCATTACTGTCACCAAAAGCTTCCGTTTCCATTTTTCTGGTCACCAGCGTCTGACCATATTTGTCTTTGAGTTGCAGAGTGATGGTGAGGGGGCCAAATCCTTCACCGTTTCCGCCATTATCCAGCCGGAACTGGTAAGCACAAATATTTCCCGGGAGCCATATCGTATCTGTATTGCGTATACTGATGTAACGTTGATCCTGTGCCCGGAGTGGGGCAGACCACGTTAACCCCAGAATGAAGGCGGTAATCATGCAGGTTTTGAACAGGTGAATCATGGTATTTACCTCTCTGAGTCATGACGATGACACTGGCAAATCAGGTGATAAAACCTAAAAGGAGCAGAACACACGTTATGCCGGGAGCTCCGGGGGGAATGCTTCTTCCAGCCGGTTAACCATCTTGCCGAGATGGGATGCATCATATTCCATGACGGGGCGTTGCCTGATGATACTGACCACCAGTGGTTTGATTAACATATTGGTCGCGGCCCGTTGTTGTATACCGGCGGCGAAAATGATCTCCAGAGCATTCTGATCGATAACACGGGCCAGATTCGCGTTCAGATTTTCAATCTCATGTCCGGTCAGCAGGAAACTGCCGGCAAGCCATGTCACCTGCTCCTGAATCATTGCCAGAATTTTGACGCGATCTTCTTCAACCAGCGCTCCGGCAATTTTTCCTGATACAGCGGAGGCAATCATTCCCCCCAGAACACCGCCAACCACACGCCCTGTCAGTGCACCAAATGGTCCCAGTGGACTGAACAATATCCCGCCCGCCACTGACCCGACAGCACCACCTGCCACACCGGAAGATGCCACGGCAAGATTCCTGATGAACTGCGCACCGGAGATCCGTCCCCGCAACATTTTGATCATGTCAGGGCTGGTTGTGACAGCTACCAGTGCCAGAGATGTCACCAGCGTACCCTTCATCACTTTGTTCAGGGCACTGATATTTCCTGCACCGGTCCCCTTCTGAAGCGCCTGCCGGACAGTCGGGCTGGCCGTCGAAAAATCAATATGCTTCAGCATACCCTGAACAACAGTGAGCCGGTGAAGTTGCTGGGTTGTGACGTAGACAGCCAGTGTGCGGGTGAAGGTTTTTCCTGCCTGGACAGCAGCTGTCTGCAGGGCAGCATCGCGATCGCCGGTGCTGAGCCAGAAGACCGATGCCGTCAGGGCAAAACTGATCCCTCCGGCCGCCAGACTGACAACCGACCCCTCGGCAATATCATAAGTGACCGATTCGATGGTCCCGAACCGGGTGATATTACGGGCCTGGGTATAAGTCAGATGTCCCCGACGAATCAGCCGGGACGCTTCTGCGGGATCGGTTACACCGGGTACTTTACCTTCGCGGATCTTATTCTTCATGGTTTCCACAGCGCCGGCATACTGATCACGGGGGACTTCCAGTTGCATGGGACCATGATTTCCCATGTAACGATACTGTCCGTTTTGTCCGTCGAATGCCGCACCGACGCTACGGGCTGCAGTTGAACAATATTTCGTCTGGATTTCTGTTCCGCTGACCAGTCTGTCTGCTCCATTTCTGGCATTATTATCACCGAGGATCCGTGCGTTTTTCAGACGGACTCTGTCGACAATATGGTTTCCCCGTTCAGCGGCAAACCCATGTCCCTGCCCTCCGGAAGCAAACATTTTCTCATTTGTACTCCAGGTTTCCGGCAGTTTCATGAGAATCAGACCATTCGCCGTTGCATCGGAAATAAAACCGGTGTAAGAACGTTCATAAATGTCCTGACACAGTGTTTCTGTTTCGTGACAAAGAGAGGAGCAGTACCATTCCGGAGCCGGCTTATGATTTTCCGGGGCATGATGTACTTCTGTCAGCCCGCAGGAGGCACAGATACGAAGCTCATCCACGTGGTGGAATGATACAAAACGGCGGCCTTCTGAAAAGGGGTACCAGTCACCGCCGTCCAGGCAACGATCGAGAAAATCGTCATTCGCTTCCGGTGATAAATTCAGGCGGTTCCGGAAGAGCGTTTTCAGTTCATCAGGTGTGAATGACAGGTTCTCTTTCAACTGTTCGTTAAACCCTGCCATGTTTCTTTCATACCAGGCATTGTTCAGTAACCAGTTTCCGTCTGCCAGTTCAAATTCCCTCAGTTCTCCCCGGGAAATCCGTTGTGAAATGAGTGTCAGCCAGATGCGCTCCGTCAGCGTTTCAGGAAGGCTGTAATCGTTTTGCAAACTGCTCAGCCACGATTTACTGTTGAGCACCGGTTGTTCTTCCAGTGTCTGGCTGATGGCACTGGTCAGTCTTTTCAGCGCCTGGATCTGGCTGGCCGCCCATAGCAGCGTCACTAATGCAGCCAGCCAGTACAACAACCCGCCCCACCACATCAGTGAGGGTGAAATATCGAACTGCAATGCGATCAATGGTGCGTATGCAGAACACGCCATAAGGAAAAAAGCAGTATAAAAACAGCAGTAATACCCGTTAATTTCCTTGCTGATATCTTCAGGTGTGAGCCCGTTCTGCTGAATGGTTCTTATCTGCACGGGAAGAGCCAGCAGACCAGCGGCGAGAGCGGTGGTCAGAATAAATTTTACAGAGTCAAAAGTATGAGCCTCCAGTGCGATATGTTTACCATCAAGTCCCCACATGAAGCTGATGATCATTCCGGCAATCGTCAGAAATACGCCTGCCAGCCAGCGAATATGGAATAACCGGGTTATGCGTTCAGTGATATAGCCAGCCAGTAAAGCCGGACCGAACAGACACAGCAATATGAACCCTGCCAGCGCAGACGCTGTGCTGGTTAATGCTCTGAACAAAAGGCGAAGAATGGCAAATCCTGCGATCAGCAGAATCAGCGCGCCGACTATCTGTAACATAGTCACTCCGTGATGAATATCATGTTATTGTGAATGCCAGTGAATGTGGCACTGAAACGTTTTCCCCCGTCCGGGTCCCGGTCATCATGACCGGGACCACAGAGAGGCAATGCAGAATTATCAGAAGGTTACATTCAGTGTGGCCTGACTGTTATAACCTTCAGCGCTGCTGCCGTTGATGCTGTGGGCATAACTGGCCTGAACGCCCAGGGTGATATTTTCCCGGACACGGGCTTCCAGTCCGGCCTGCAGGTCCAGTGACGTACCATTCTGTGACGGTGAGAACGTCATGTTACTGCCGGCTGCGGCTGTACCCATGCTCATGTCCCCCCGGGAGCTGAAGGTGCGGATAACAGAAGGCTGTACCCACCAGTTCACCGGCAGTTCACGCACACTGTGTTTGGCACTGCCGCGCAGGGTGTCACGGGATGAGGTGCCTTTACCAAAGTTCATATCGTGGTGGCTGCCCAGACGGAAGCCGGCACGCACATGTTGTGCACTGCCATGCCCGAACTTCACATAACTGGCGTTATCCTGGCCGTCATCCAGGGAGAGTCCCTGCCAGGTGTACTGCAGTTGCGGCTCCAGCATCAGATTGTCAGTGATACTGAAGGGCAGACCGGTTTCCAGCGAACCCAGCCAGCCCCAGCTCCGGACGCGGAAGTCGTTATTGTCCGATGAGGCTTTCATGCTGTGGCGGGTTCCCTGGGCCACAATGTCAGCCCACAGGCCGGAGGCGTTGTGTATCAGATTCAGGTATCCGCCCAGGCTGCCGGCATCATCCCGGACCGTGCCGGCACGGGAGCCGTCATCATCCTTAACATCAACGGAAGAATGGCCAGCAGCACCATATACCCCCGCGGTCACAGACATACCGGCAACCTCTGTTCTGAGCAGGTCACCCTCCAGACGGACGAAGCCATAGCTGCCGCTGCTTTCCGGCGTGGCTCCACGGGCAATACCGCCGTTGTTATCGTGACCGAGATGACCGCCCTGAATGCTGAGACGGACGCTGTTATTTTCACCGCTTACACCGGTCTGATGGCTGCGGGAGCCTGCCAGAATCCGGTCATAGTCCATTGCCTGTGTCAGCATGGAGGCATACAGGGGGACTTCTGCACGATAAGCATTTTCACTGCGCAGATACCAGCTCTCATCACTGTCCCGGTTGAGGGAGTAGTTAAAGGCACCGGCCTGCAGCTTATTCCCCTGGATAAAGGCCCCTTCCTCCGTGGTGGCACCGTTAATGGCTTCCACCACCTGAATACCCTTACCGCTGGTCGCCAGCCCCGACGCACTGTTGCCGGCGTTCACCAGGTTCAGGATGGTTTTTCCGGTTGCCCTGCCACCGTCAATGACCAGTCTGTCAGCATTGTTCTGTGCCATATCCGGGCGTACACGCAGGCTGATGGTGCCATTCTGTCCGTTCAGGTTTTTCACTTTCAGGGTTGCCGGTACGAACTTCCCTGTGCGGGTGGAGGTGAAATGAATCTGTCCGGCATGGCTGAGGTCATCCACCACCGACTGCACCGTGGCGTTATCGGGAATATTCCAGGTGGCACCAGAGGCGAGAGTGACATTCGTGGGGTCAATGGCACCGTTCAGCACAGTGCTGCCGGTCAGCTTCAGGGCTGTACCGCGCTGAGCAATGACATCCGTGGTGACGGTACTGTCGTTCAGCGTCAGCGTGCCTTCATTCAGGTTGACGGCTTTCTGGGTGAGTGTGGTGTTGCTGACAGTGAGTGTGCCACTTCCTGATTTTTCCACGCTGCCGTTACCGGTGAGAGCGCCTCCCTGCAGGAGTGCATCGCCTTCACGGATGGTCAGGGTATCGTTGTTCACCGTCTTCCCGGAAAGGGTAAGTATGGCGCCGTTATTCAGCGTGGTGGTGCCCGCCAGTGTGCCGCCCCTGGCGGTGAACAGTCCGCCATTTACCGTGGTATCCGTGGCCGTATCACCGGCGTTCAGCGTGAATGAACTGCCTTTTTCCAGCATCAGGGCATCCGCCTGACCGCCTCCGATACTGAATGCCTTTCCGTCGCTCCGGGTACCACTGACAGCGGCACCGGAATCGGCCAGCAGTACACCGCCATTTCCCATGGATACGGTGGTGGCGGTGCCACCGTTGCGGACATCCAGCGTTCCGCCATCATCCACGCGGGTATTAGTGGCTGTGTGTCCGGTCAGCACATCCAGGCGTCCGCCATTTTCCAGTACGACATTATCAGCTTTACCCTCCACAACAGAGAATGCTCCCAGGCGGTTTGTGCCGGTGACGGTTGCAGCTGTACTGGTAACCAGTGCACCGCCCGTGTTCTGGGTGACATCAGACGCTTTACCGCCGGCATTCACCTGCAGCTTTCCTTTCTGGTTGATGGTGGTATGCGCGGCAGTTCCTCCTTCCTTAATCACCTGCCAGCCATCACGGTTTATCAGCGTCTCTGTTGCCGTGCCACCGTTGTGTACATACTGGTTACCCCCCTCCAGTCGGGTGTTATGTGCCTCTCCGTGTACCGTCTGGTCACCACCGGCGTAAATGAGGGTGTCCCGTGCCATCCCCGAAGACCAGATAACCTGCCGGCCATTTTTATTGATGGTGGTGGATTCAGCCGTCCCTCCGACCATCTGACCGCTGGACACATTTTCAGACTCCGGACCACCTTCTGCACCGGTGTTGACGATGGTTCCGGTTGCCAGTCCGCCATGTTTTATGGTCTGGTAACCATCCTGGTTAATAATTGTACCGGCAGCTTTCCCTCCCCCGTGTACCCACTGCTCACCTCTGTTATCCAGCGTGGTGTTCACCGCCAGTCCGTTAAGGCTCTGCCCTCCGCCATCACGAATAACCGTATCACTGGCAGTTCCTCCTGCCTGCACAATCTGACGACCATTTGCGGTGACAGTGGTGTTTCTGCCTGTGCCACCCGCTTTTATCCATTGCCCGCCGGTGTTTTCGTCACTGTCCGGCCCCAGCTCAAGCCCGGTACTGACAGTCACGCCATCAGCTGTTCCGGATACAAACTGGTTGTCATGGTTTACCAGTGTTCCGCCATTCACTGTTTCACCCGGGTGCACAACGATGTCAGCAGCCAGCACCGGGAGTGACGTGACCGCGGCAAGAGACAGTGCAACCGCCACACCGCCACGTTTACCCTGTGCGCGGGCCAGTTCGGAGGCAACCACGAAAGCGCCCGTAATGTGATTCCATACCAGCCTGTAGCAGGTATTCAGATGTCGTTTCATCAGCATTTCCTTAATCAGAGTGAGGGTGAATAAAAAAGCCGGTATCCACAGATGTGGATACCGGCAGGTAAAGGGTTACAGTGCCGGAGGTCCAGCTGACGGAAGTTTCTGACGTGTGGCTCTGTTGTTCCCTGAATCTCATGTCTGTGTGTATCTGCGCACGTTGCTAACAGGAGTTATTATTAGCATAACGATCGATATTAACGATCGGTAAAATAGGTATCGATCGTTTTATTCTATTATCAGTCTATTGCACGGACAAGAGAGACAGTAACGAAAACAGCGCTTTTGTGAGCAGACTCAGAGGCAGGGAGGACATCATCCACAACAGGTTCAGAAGAAGATCCAGTTCCATACCGCGCGGGCAACAGAGACCACGGTGTCACGAACAGCGCGCAGGGCCGTACGGACAACAGAGGCAACACAGACGCTCTCCGCTGTGTCAAATATCCGGTCCACCGCACCGGTAAACTGTTCACGGGCCTGAGAGCGGACAGACTCCGTGCGCAGCTCGTCCTGCAGTCGGGTCATCAGGGGGCTGGCGGCATGGTCGGGAAGCGCTGTCATGAGCGCACTGACCAGCGTATCCAGTTCCCAGCCGGTGCGGGCCGATACGGCAACAACCGGATGTACGGGCCGGAACAGACGGAATACCGCCTCCGTTTTCTCACGAATGTTCTGTTCCTGTGCGGGAGAAGGCTGAATACCTGCCATATCCCATTCATGGCAGGGTTCCGTTTTGTCAGCCTGCGTCACCACAAACAGCACCTGCTGATGTCCGCACTGCAGGATGTGTCGCCAGAAATACTCATCCACAGACAGGGCCCGGTCATCGGCTTTAATCAGCCACAGCACCAGGTCCAGTTCAGGCAGAATGTCACGGTACAGGGCTTCATACTCTGCATCCCTGTCCCGGCTCTCGCCCACCCCGGGCAGGTCAGTGATAACCATGCTGTGACCGTGACCACTCAGACGGAAGCGCTGCACTTCCCGGGTGCCGGCGTGAACATCACTGACCGGTGTGACCTCCCCCTGAAACAGTGCATTACAGAGTGAAGATTTACCGGCCCCGCTTTTACCCATAATGCCAATCACGGGTTCGTGACTGGTGAGTTTGCGCAGATGTTCCAGGATGTGACGGGAAAGTGAGTAAGGCAGGGAGGAGAGCGGTTTTTCAATTGCCTCAATGGCATCAGACGGATTCATACATGTATTCCCGGTGAAAAAAGACAAAACCCCGCGCACCGGAAAGGTGGCGGGGGATTCACGGAGATAATATCTGTCTGAGATTATTTAGAATGTAACAGGTAATGAATTACTTCCTTCGCTTGTGTTCAAGATATTTCTCTGTAATCAGCATTTCAAAAAACTCTCCTGTTCTCAGACCGTAAACAGTTCTGAGCTCATCAAGCATTTCTTTCACATTGCTTCTTATATGTATATTAATGGCCTTTTTACCATCACTCCGATATTTGTCCTTTTGTTTTTTCTGATGCCAGGCATGATTTATTCGTGTTCTGAACAGTTCAATGGTATCAGGCGCTTCTTTCCATAAAGCAAAGGCGACAAGAGAGGCAAGATAATATTCTTTCGTTGAAGATGGTATGAACCACCGGGTCACTGGGTTATGTACTGGATGTTTTTCATCCTGTTTTTGTTTCAGTCTTGTCCAGAACCACTGACACATTTCATCATCGTCAGGAAGGAGCCACTTAAACTTTTGACAAGCGCTTTTCTTTTTAAGCCACGCCTGCCTGAGTTCCTCGAGGTATATGCTTTTTGCATTTTTATTAATTAAAGAATGGCAGGAGTCAAAATATGAAATGATTACTTTTATTCGTTCGTTATGGGATGATGGATTATCCGGAAGGTTACTTTTTTTGTAAGTGTTTAACGTTTCATCGGTAACTGTTCGTATTTTCCTGACTTCAATTCCGTTTTTTATTCCTGATGAATTATGGTTTATTTTCGGGAATTTTGTATGGTCTTCCTTCGACAGATAAATAGTAGTCCAGGTAAAGAAAGTCGCAAGTTCGTCAGTTTTCAACCAGAGAAAACTCTCTTCAGGCAGTATTGCCTGCCCGGCAATAATTTCAAGCTCATTAATTTCGTTATTGAGTGCTTCTTCTTCAGTAGTACCAAAAGTACCAAAGGGGGGAGGTGAAACATTACAATACTTTTCCTTTAAAAATAAATTAACATTCCTGATACAATTTTGTGGGTTGTCAGGCGCAAAGTGAGGGAATTCATTAGGGTATTTGTGATTCAGATATTCGGCATAAAACCGACATTTACGGGGATCTCTGCATTTGATAAGCATCTGTTCGTTATTCATTATCTCACTCCATGGTGCCTCTCTTATAACAAAATCGTCTTAATTGTATTTAATCACTAAGTGATTATCAAATGTTTTTGTTGCTGTTTATTTATGTTTTTAAATGTTTATGTCATGTTATCATTATTTTTATACAGAGATACATTGATGTTTTTTTCATGGTGAAAAATCATATTTTCTTTTATATTCATAATGTTATGATTGTTTGTTCTGCATTTTGGGGATGCCAGCGAAGAACGGGATGTGCTGATCACATGCGTCGTATGCGCTGTCCTGGTGACAGTCCACCTCAATATTCTGTGTTTTCCTTTTGACTGTTATTGTTAATTTTATGTTTTGATTCTGTTTTGTGGTGTGGGTGTGAGTGTTGTGTTTGTCTGAGTGGTGGCGAAAGAAAAAAGAAGGCTGTGATGCACTATTTTCGCTGCCGTTGGCGTTAAAAGAACAGATAGTGTGGACAGATGTTGTTTTAATAATTTACTGCTGACAGTATTCTTATTTTAACAACAGGTGTTTTTATTGATGAGTTTATACTGGTGGTATTCCAGATAAGTAGTCGGGTGATGATGAACATTGAGTGGCTTTATAAGCTACGTATAGCTCTGTAAGACTTGTTAATTCAACGCTGACTACCGTTTGTGGATATGTCTGTCTTCAGGAAATGTGATGAAGATTGTTAAGTTGTCTGCAGAATTTTTTCTTTTTTAGTTTCTGATACGCAATGATTAAGCAGGAGGACTAACTTTGTTTGTGTGCTGACCGTGCTCGCCAGTGGAGATGAATAATTGACTGTTACATTGAGAAATATACCCTTTTGTATTTTATCGTTTATCTGTATGAAATAAATAATATTCAGCAATGGCGTTTATATGAATTTTATCATCTTACTCTGAATGTTCATTTCATCAGTGTGACATTCCATTGTTTACTGATAAAGTTAGCCGATAAATAATATTGTTGAGATTATTGAAACGGCAGTTTTCGCCGATTCAGTGCAATGGAAGAGATGTTATATCATCTATTTAAGCAATAAGTTTAATACAAGTTTCAGAAGAGGTGTTGGTGAGCTGATGACTGATTTTCAGAGGGATATGGAAAAGTGTATAGAATCCCATAAAAAATCGATATTGTTCAGTTGACGTATATTTCTGGAGGATGACTCCAGTCATCAGAACATATGTTTTTCGATGAATGACCCAATAATTTTTTCGTGAATTTCCACAGCACGTGAAAAGTAAATCGTTTTTCGGTCCAGTCGTTTGATGCGGGAACGGAGTGTCAGATGGTGGTGCTCAATACGCCGGGTAAATATCAATACGATTTGAGGAACCATTTGCTGGTTAATCTCTTTCCGATAGCATTGGATGCAGAAATAACTACATCCAATGTAAATAAGCATCAATTGCACAGAAGCAATATACCTGCGGCCCTCTCCGGAAATTCCGGTATCACTGACTACGTACCGTTTTCAGCGGAACGAAATGCGGCGATGGTCATTTGGCGGACAGCCATAGATAGCCGTCCGGCTGTGTGTAACGATGAGGAAGGAACCCCGGGAACGTTATGAATCAGCAGGCGTATAACAGGTACTCGTCAATCATCAGTTCCAGCTCGCGCTTTTCCCGTTTGCGCGCCACAGCCCAGTTTTCAAGCTCTGCATGTGATTTATGCTTTAACTCTTCAGTCCAGGGCTGCATGGAGTGGGCACACATCAGATCATACCAGCACAGCCATATCAGCGTGTGGTAGAGATCACGATCGTCGAAACGCCGGAGCAGGCTGTTCAGCCTGTTTGCCAGCCGGTTTTCACCCAGACGATGTAGCTCACTGAGTAAAACGCCGCCCAGATTAAAATGTGTAAGCAGCATGATTTCATGGGTCTGAATGCTGGTCATTAACCCTTCCTGAATGGCAGGAATGAACGGTGGTGTTCCCGGGTTGACGACCTGATAGAGTCCCTGGGGGGCCACCGAAATGACGGAGCCTTTTTCCGGCAGAAAAAAGTGTGCCAGGGTCAGACGGTGATAACCATGAAGATGCGGAGACCCCATTCCATGAGCGACGATAAGCCTCGTCACGCTTGTCATCCATTTCTGATGCTGGATGAGCAGCAGGTCACACCTGTTTTCAAGTTGTTGCATAATATTCTCTCCTTTAGCGCGCAGCAAAATGCCTCCGGGGGCCGGATCATGCCTTTGCTGCGGTGGAACGGATAACGGTCAGGAATTACGGACGGGACTGTGCAATACGCGCCTGCAGCCAGGCTTCCACTTCGCTTTTCAGCCAGCGGGAGCTACGGCCCAGTTTGATGGGGGGCGGAAAGGCTCCATGCTTGATGAGTTTATAAAACCACTTATCGGTCAGGCCGGTCAGCTGAGTGATAAACGACATGTCGACCATCTGGTCATCCATCAGTGAAACTGGGGTATTCATGAGAATGTTCCTCCGGATGTTGTTAATCTCAACCGGCGTTGGTGATGAAAACGACGCACCACCTTCACCGGCATAACAACCGGGGAGAAACGTAAAAAATGAGTAGGGGAATATTCCTGCCAGGAGAGAAACTGTTGTGTACAGGCAATACAGGTTGTCTGTTTTGTCAGTGAATCCGGTATAAACGGAAGATGATTTTGTGTTGCCGGAATATGGGATGGCGTTTTGCCGTGACGGGATCAGTATTTTCAGTGATGATTATTACTGCACAGGGGAGTATCGGAGATAAACCACGCCCTGTACCTGCCAGAGCGGTGGTTTGTATTTACTGAACGGAAGATAAAGCAGAGGTAAACACTGTCGCGGTGAAGGTAGAAGGCTGAAATTATTCTCTGTAATTACAAACAACAGTGATCTTATCCGGTTTTTTTACCGTTACGGGTTTCAGAGGGTCAATTTTATATACAGGGGTAATGAGCACGCCGGAATTTATGGAAAAAAGAGGGATCCAGCAATAAACGTCCGGATATGTCTGTGTCTCCGGAATACCTTTTGCGCCAGAGACCATCAGATCTGTAACGCTCACAAAAAATGACTGCCGCAAATCAAAAAAGTACTCGTTATATATCACATCCTTTGCCAGCAGGATGACTGCATTACCAACAGCCGCTTTTACAGGTATTTTATCAGATGGATTATCGTGATTGTATATTGTTCTTTCGATATAAATAAAACAGGCATATTTCGTCTTCTCCCCGGATAGCTGCATCTGGTATTCGCAAATGTCTTTGATACACCGACTTTCAACCCTTCCAATCATCTTATCCCGGCGATAGTGTCTTTTATGTTTCAGCGCGTACAGAACACCATTTGAACTGTCAAACTCCAGGATTCTTCTGGTGAAAAGTTTGTTTTCCCAGATTTCCAGACAATACTTCTCTGCACTGACGACATTGCGTTTGCGAGGAAGATCCCGTTGATACACTCCATTTAATAAGCGTGACTGCAGTTCGCCTGCAAGTTGATAATAACAGTTAATATCATTAAGGACAGGTGCTGTGGCGCTGAGTAATGCGTTGATTACCTTAGAGCGCGAAAGTTTGTGGGTATGACAGTACTCATCCACAATTCGCAGCGTCTCATCACTGGTCATACTGAACGTTATACGTGTTGTCATGATGAAGTTTTCTGTTAATCATATTGGTTGAGATGCATAACATTTCATAAAAAAACCTGTTAATTCATGCAATTAATTTTTTAATGAATTTTATCCTCAAGTGATGGAAAGCAGTGTTACTGCCACTGTACTCAGTATAACTCTATCACACAGAATCACAGAAAATGAAGCATTGCTCAGGGGGACACTCATACGAGTTCTCTGAACTGTGATAACCAGTATTTTTCATTTTGGGTGATTTGTTTATCGTTACAGCTACAGGTAGTTCATGTACCATAAAAAAATAATTAAGGTTAATTAGTATTATTTACAGAAGTATGGTCATGTAAATGATCCTGTGATTATACCTTGTAAATACACCTTATAACCCAATCCTGTAGACGGATCTCTCATAAAGATATACTCATAGAAGTATCTGTGCAGTGATATTCTCTCTAGTAGTACTTGTAACTCTGTCCTTACCCCTCTCTGCTGTAATGTAGTCCCGCAACACCTGAATATAAATCTGTAATGTACACACTGACTGTAATGTTCTTTGTTAAGTAATGTCTGTTATTTTTTTTTTTTTTTTTTTTTTTTTTTTTTTTTTTCTGTTGTTTTCTGTATTTTGTTGTATGGATTAATAACTGTTCTGATCCCGTCATCATCTTTATAGTCAAGAGTATGGTGGATTTGCCCCTATATTTCCAGACATCTGTTATCACTTAACCCATTACAAGCCCGCTGCCGCAGATATTCCCGTGG